>JASHWX010000171.1 GCA_030043815.1 Candidatus Rhabdochlamydia sp. | reverse complement strand
TCTTGGGAGGGATAAAGGGAAGAAAGTCATTTTTCTCCATCAAATAAAAGTCATTTTCTCCTATTAGCGCCTCGGGCTCATTCACGTAAAAGCGATTCAAATTCAACGGCTCATTCAATCCGTAAACTTGAACTCGATCAACATGGAGAAGCCTGCATGTCTCTTCAATCAGTCGTGCATCAGCTCCCACAAAGAGGGCTACGGGTTCGGCACCCGAAGCTCTTGCCGCTTCAGCAATCGCCTTTCCTTGTTCCAAACTGACAGAGCGGCGGTAGCCCGGCGTCATGACAAATCCAATGAAATGCGCGCCGCATTTTGCCGCAAAAGAAGCAGTGGCTACGTCAGTTATTCCGCAGATCTTAATGAACATAACAATTTTTCCGGGTTTGACGATTTGACAAGGGCTTCGCCCACTAATACGGCATCGTATCCAGCTCTTCGCATCATGGCGGCATGCGCGGCATTTTCAATTCCCGATTCAGCTACCGAGACAGCAAACCGAGGCTTTAATTTGATCGCAGTGTCCAATGAAACCGCAAACGTCTCTAAATCGCGGTTGTTCACTCCGATGATCTCGGCGCCAGAGGCTTCAGCAAGTGCTAACTCATCCGCATCGTGGACCTCTACTAATGTCTCTAAACCGCACTTTTTCGCTTCGCGGACAAATTCGGGAAGGCGCTCTTTTAACGCAGCGGCGATGAGCAGCACTGCATGCGCGCCCGACCTTGCTGTCTCATCGAGCTGTTTCAAGTCGATGATAAAATCTTTCCTCAGCACAGGGGTTCCTGGGCATGCTTCGATGACGGCTCGCAAATCTTTGAGCGTTCCGCCAAATCCCTCCTCATCGGTCAGAACGGAAATGGCAGCAGCGCCGCCCGCGACGTATTGCTTGGCAAGCTCGGCTGGATCGAGCGCCGCATTTAAAAATCCTTTGGAAGGAGATTTGCGCTTGATTTCAGCAATCACAGAGAGCCCCTCTGCTTGAAGGACGTCTTTTAATTTTTTGGGTTCTGCAAGCGCGCCGACCTCTTGCTTTTTCCTCTCTAAGATCTTTTGCAAATAATTAGACATACCTCCTCCATTTCTCGATGAGCGCAAGGGCTTTTGTTTGATCTTTTGCCATTTCAATCCCTTCGGCAATCGTCTTGGCTTTGCCATAGAGATAAAGCGCGACGCCTGCATTCAAGGCGATCGTGTCTGAAAAGGCTCCTTTTTCTCCGGCAAATGCCTGCAGCATTTTTTCGGCGTTGTACTTGGCGTCCTTTCCTCGCAAATCATCCAGGGTGCACCGATTGAGTCCAAATTCTTGGGGATCGAGTGTAAATCGGCGCATCCCATCTTCTGTCACTTCGATCACTTGAGAAGGGCCCGCGCAGGAGAGTTCATCGAGCCCGCAGCCATGGAAAACAAACGAGCGGCGCGTCTTCAAACGCTGCAATAGCTCGGCGACAATGGGCATTGTATCGAGGTCGAAGACGCCGATCATTAAATGGTCAGGATTTGCCGGGTTGAGCAGCGGCCCTAAAATGTTCAAACTGGTGCGTATAGCCAGACCGCGCCTCACCTCTTTGAGTGTTTTGAGGGACTGATGAAATTGAGGCGCGAATAAAAAGCAAATGCCAATCTTCTCGATCACATCCGGCGATTGGTCGATTTTAATCCCCAGCGCCTCTAAGACATCGGCAGAACCGCACAGCGATGACACGCTGCGGTTGCCGTGTTTCGCCACTTTAACGCCTAAACTTGCCGCCACTATGGCCGAAGCGGTTGAAATATTGAGCGAATGCGCACCGTCTCCCCCCGTTCCGACGATATCGAGGAGCGGCCCCGAGATCGATACCGGCGTCATCTGTGAGCGAAGAGCGGTGATCAGCCCGTACAATTCTTCAACAGTCTCCCCTTTTGCCCTCAAAACAGCAAGAAAAGCAGGCGCTTGCGGCGATAAGGGGTTTTTAATCAATTCTGCAAGTGCGCCCGCACTCTCTTCCGCGGTGAGATCTTGATGTGCGATGAGTTTATTCAAAGCCAGTGTCAACATAGAAAATTCCGGATTAATAACTCGCCATGGGCCGTGAGGATCGACTCGGGATGGAATTGCACGCCATAGCAAGGGTATTCTTTATGCTTGATTGCCATGATGGTCCCGTCAGCGTCTTCCGCTTCGACTTGCAGGCAATCGGGCAAGTGATCTTTCTCGATGGCAAGCGAATGGTACCGCCCTGCATAAAAAGGGAGCGGCACGCCTTTGAACATCCCTTTTCTGCGATGCAGGACCAGCGATTTTTTTCCGTGGAGGATTTGAGAGGCCGAAACGATATGGCCGCCGAACGCAAGCCCGATCGCTTGATGGCCCAAACATACCCCTAAGATCGGGATTTTGGGGGCAAACGCGCGGATGACATCGAGGCAAATTCCCGCATCTTGAGGATGTCCCGGCCCGGGGGAAAGCACGATCGCCTTGGGATTTAAGGCAGCGATTTCTTCCAAAGTGATGCAGTCATTGCGCACGACTTTGACATCGGGATCGACCGCCGCGATGAGCTGGTAGAGATTATGCGTAAAACTATCGTAGTTATCGATCAGTAAAATCATCGTGTTCCCTCCAATGCGAGCTTGATCGCGTCGATGACCCCTTTGGCCTTAGCGCGCGTCTCCTCTGCTTCTTTTTGAGGATTGGAATCGTAGACGATCCCGCTGCCTGCGCGGACAATCGCCATCCCGTCTTTGAAAAATGCGGTACGGATGGCAATGCAACTGTCAAAATTCCCATTAAAATCAATGGTGCAGATCGCTCCTCCATAGATTCCGCGCCGAGACTTTTCAAGCTCGTCGATGATCTCCATCGCTCGGATCTTTGGCGCGCCGCTTAGCGTTCCGGCGGGAAACACCGCTTTAAACGCATCGAGCGCATCGTATTTTTGAGATATCTT
>JASHWX010000170.1 GCA_030043815.1 Candidatus Rhabdochlamydia sp. | reverse complement strand
TTCATCAGAAATGACGGTGAGGACGTCGATATTGTATTTTTTGGCAAATTCCAGATCGCGCTCGTCGTGAGCAGGGACTCCCATGACGGCGCCAGTGCCGTAGCCCATCAGGACATAATCGGCGATCCAAATTGGGACTGATCGTTCATTGGCGGGATTGATGGCGTAAGCGCCGCTCCACACGCCGGTCTTTTCTTTGGCAAGGTCGGTGCGCTCTAAGTCGCTCTTCGAGGCCACTTGCTTGAGATAGGCTTCGACTTGGGCTTTTTGCTGAGGTGTTGTGATCTCTGAGACAAGCGGATGTTCTGGAGAGATGACCAAAAAAGTCGCGCCGAACAAAGTATGCGGGCATGTCGTAAAGATGGGAATGTCGCTTCCAGTCTTTTTTTCTTTGAAATGGATCTTGGCGCCTTCGCTGCGGCCGATCCAGTTGATTTGCAATTTTTTCAAGTGCTCGGGCCAGTCGATCAATTCGAGGTCTTGGATCAAGCGATCCGCATAGGCGGTGATTTTGAGGATCCACTGGCTGAGCGGCCTTCGCTCAACGGGAAATCCCCCTTCTTTAGAGTGCCCTTCCTCGACCTCTTCATTCGAAAGGACCGTGCCAAGCGCGGGGCAAAAGTTGACGAGTACCTCGGCTTGGTACGCCAATCCCTTTTCATAGAGCACTGTGAAGATCCACTGCGTCCATTTGTAGTACTTGGGATCGCTAGTGGCGATCTCCCTTGTCCAATCGTAGCTAAAGCCAAGCGATTTGAGCTGGCGGCGGTAAGTGTTGATGTTTTGTTCGGTTGTGATGGCAGGATGCGTCCCGGTGCGGATTGCATATTGTTCTGCGGGCAAGCCGAAGCTGTCCCATCCCATCGGGTGAAGGACGTTGAATCCTTTTTGCCTTTTATAGCGCGCTAAAATGTCGGTCGCGGTGTAGCCGGTGACGTGGCCCACGTGCAGCCCGGCCCCGGAGGGATAGGGAAACATGTCGAGGATGTAATACTTGGGCCGGCTAGGATCGATGACAGCCTTAAACAGCTCCCTGTCTTCCCAAATTCTCTGCCATTTTTCTTCGATTCTTTGGTGGTCGTATGCCATAATTCAAAAATTCTATCCGTTCTTTTTTCTTTTGTCTAGAATCAAAAAATGCGCTATCATATTAGCAGTATGGAATTGAATACTCTTCGAAAAAACAAAATCAGCTTGGAAGACTACGACTTTAAGCAAGATATTGAAAATCGGCTGCTTATGGGTCAGTTTACTTCTAATGATTTGGAAGTTTTAGAAGAAATTTTATATAGTTCGATCAAAATCCCCATCCGCAAGCTCGCCAAGAACGCGGGGCTCAGTGAAAATGAAATTTTTCCTATCCTTGATAAAATCAGCAAAACAGGCCTTTTTACATTCGAGGATGATTCGATCGTGGTCGATAAAGAAATGCGCAAGTATTTTGAGGCGCAGGTGCTCAAATTCGACCCGGATTTTAAGCCAGGCATGGAGTTCCTGCAGAGCTTGCTCCGCAAAGTTCCGATCCACGTTCTTCCCGTGTGGTATTCGATTCCGCGCACTTCGAACAACATCTTCGATTCGCTCGTAGAAAAATACCTTCTTACTCCCCACATTTTTCAGCGCTATTTGATGGAGCTCAATTTCTCTAACCCTATTCTCACAAGCATCGTTCAAGATGTCTATAATGCCCCAGCTTTCAAAGTGAACGGCAAAGACATCATGACAAAACATGAGATTTCCCATGCGCAGTTTGAAGAATATCTCCTTCAGCTCGAGTTCCATTTTGCCTGCTGTCTCGGCTATGAGAAAATCGACGACGAGTGGCAAGAGATCGTCACTCCCTTCTTCGAGTGGCGCGAGTACGCGACGTTTTTGAATGCGACCGAGGTCTCGCCGATCGCTTCTGTGAATAAAATCACCCGCCATCGCCCCCATGATTTTTCATTCATCCAAGATTTAAGCCACATCTTGAGCATGATCAAGAAGCAGCCGCTCAGTTTAAGCTTAGATAAAAACAAGCGCTTCATGCCTTCCAAGGCCGTGCTCAGCACCTTGGCTGCCAAATTCGAAGGATTCGATGAAGACTCCCCTGCTTTCTTAAATTATGTCGACCGATTGATCAACAAGATGCGCCAGCTCAAGCTTGCCGATATCGTCGAGAGCCGCCTTTACGCATTAGAGAGCGCCAACGATTATCTCGACATGCGACCAGACAATCGCGCCCATTTCCTCCATCGCCACCCCCTCAACCGCCTCGTTTCTAAAGATATCCCTGCAGATCTCGTGACCGATCGCCATATGCGCGAAGCAGAAAAGAGCATCACACGCGTCCTCGATTCCGGATGGGTCTATTTCGACGATTTTATCCGCGGCGTCATTGTGCCGCTCGGCGAAGACTCGACGGTAATGTTAAGACGCCAGGGCAAAACCTGGAAATACCACTTGCCGACTTACACAGAAGAAGAACTTGCCTTGATTAAAGCCACTGTACTAGATTGGCTCTTTGAACTCGGGGTTACTGCTGTTGGAGTTCACAACGGCAAAGAATGTTTCTCCGTCACCCCGTTTGGACAAACGATTTTTGGTAGATAACGGTGAAAAAAAAGCAGGATAGCGAGCTCGTCTCCAATAGACGCGCCTTGCATGATTATGAAGTGCTGGACACTTACGAAGCCGGCATCATCCTCATGGGGACCGAAATCAAATCGCTCCGCAACCACGGCGGCAGCCTGCAAGACGCCTACATCCTCGTCACAGAATCCGGCGATGTCATCCTCAAGAACGCATCGATCGCGCCTTACCGCTTCGGCATCACCTTTGGCCATGAAGAGCGGCGCGACCGCAAACTCCTTTTGCATAAACGGGAAATCGCCAAGCTCCGCTCCCTCTCCCAAGAAAAGGGGCTCACCTTGATCCCGCTCTCCATGTACCTCAAAAACGGCTTTGTCAAAGTCAAAGTCGCCGTCGCCAAAGGCAAAAAGAGCTACGACAAGCGCGCAGCGCTCAAAGAAAAAGAGCATCGCCGGGCAATCGACCGCGCCATGAAAGATCGCGAGTAGACTGATTTTATCTGATCGAATATGATGGCCTGAAGTCTGAAAACTATAAGGGAGAAGCT
>JASHWX010000169.1 GCA_030043815.1 Candidatus Rhabdochlamydia sp. | reverse complement strand
CACAAAAGGCGATGCGCAAAAAATCAGGCAGCTGCGCATCAAACACGGCATTGTCCCTTACATCAAGCAGATTGATACCTTAGCTGGAGAATTCGATGCGAAGACCAATTATCTCTATTTAACCTATCAAGGCAACGTCCACGATGTCGTCCCTTCGCCAAAACCTCCTGTCATCGTCCTGGGCTCAGGCCCTTATTGCATTGGATCTTCCGTCGAGTTCGATTGGTGCGCTGTCAATACTTGCCGCTCGCTAAAGAAACATCAAGAAGAGACGATCATCATCAATTCCAATCCTGAGACCGTCTCGACCGATTACGACGAGTCCAGCCGCCTTTACTTTGAAGAATTGACGCTCGAGCGCGTCCAAGACATCGCCGATTTCGAGCACCCCAAAGGGATCATCGTCTTTGTGGGCGGGCAGATCGCCAACAACCTTGCCATGCCCCTGCACAAATGCGGCTATCCGCTCCTCGGCACTTCTGCCGCTTCGATCGACACTGCCGAAAACAGGCAAAAATTCTCATCATTGCTAGGCAAACTCGGCGTGGACCAGCCCGCCTGGCAGACCGTCACGAGTTTGGAAAGCGCGAAAAAATTTGCAGCCAAAAAAGGCTATCCTCTGCTCATTCGCCCTTCCTACGTGCTGTCGGGCGCAGCGATGAACATCGTTTCTTCCGATGAAGAGCTCGAGCGCTTCCTCGAAGAGGCCGCGCGCATTTCGCCCGATTACCCTGTCGTGATGTCTCAGTTCATCACAGAGGCCAAAGAATTGGAAGTCGACGGGGTTGCAGCCGACGGCCGCATCGTGATCGAGGCGATCACCGAGCACATTGAAAATGCCGGCGTCCATTCAGGCGATGCCACGGTCGTCCTCCCGCCGCAGCGCCTCTACCTCGAGACAATCCGCCGGACGAAAAAGATCACGCGCGACATCGTCAAGGCGCTGAAAATCACTGGGCCGTTCAACATCCAATTCATCGCCAAAAACAATGCGATCCAAGTCATCGAATGCAACGTCCGCGCCTCGCGCTCATTTCCCTTTGTCAGCAAAGTCACCCATCACCATTTCATCGACATCGCCATCCGCGTGATTTTGGGCCAATTTGCTCCAGCGCCCTATGAGACGCTCGAGCTTGACTACGTCGGCGTTAAAACCCCGCAATTTTCCTATCACCGCCTTAAAGGGGCCGATCCCGTCGCCCACGTCGAGATGGCGTCGACGGGCGAGGTCGCCTGCCTTGGGCACGATCTACTCGAAGCGTTCTTTCTCTCCTGGCTCGCTACGGAACAATCGATCCGCCGCAAACGAATCCTGGTGAGCATCGGCGGAGATAAAAAAATCAAGCTTCTCGAACAATTGCAGAAATTAGAAGAACAAGGCTGGGAGATTTACGCGACAGAGGGCACAAATGATTTTCTGTGCCATCACGGCATCGCTTCGCGCTGCGTCTATAAGGCCAGTGAAAAGATCGAGCCGAATGTCACGACGTTGATCGCGGGCCACAAAGTTGATCTGATCATCAACATCCCTCGAGGCATCGGCGCCAATCACAAGACAGACGGCTTTACGATCCGCCGCTTGAGCATCGACCACCACATCCCGCTCATTACGAATTTGCAGACGGCGCAGATCTTTTTGCAATGCCTCGCCGAGCTCGATAAAGATCGGCTGCCGGTTCTCTCTTGGAAAGAGTATGTTTCTACCAAAACCGAGGCTGTATTTTGATAGGATCTTATGTTTAAAGACTACAAGAGTACAACGGATGAGATTAACGCAAAGACACAGAGCCGCGAAGACGCGGAAAAATTGAAAACTGACTATAAAATCTCTGCGCCTTTGCGGCTCTGCGTCTTTGCGTTCATCCCTGCCGGTAATATATGCAACTAAAGAATAAGATCCTCAAATCGTTAGTCAATGCGCTCAAACCGAAACTTCCCACTCTCGGCGATGAAAAACGTTTTCTCATCCTCTCCACGACGGGCCTCGGCGACACGCTGTGGGCCACTCCTGCCATCCGCGCCCTGCGCCAGTGCTATCCGACAAGTTACATCGGCGTCATCACAAGCCCCATTGGCCATGAGGTCCTCCTCCACAACCGCCGCATCGATGAGCTCTTCGTTACGGCCGATCCCCTCTTTCGCTCTCTCATCGAGCTCTACCGAAAATTACGGCCCAAACAGATCACCCATGTCTTGAATTTCCATACATCCCAAAGGCCGATGCTGCCGCTCGCCTCTGTTCTCGGCGCTCTCGAAATCCACGGCACGCAGGGCATCAACAAAGGACTCGACGTCCTCCTCTCCCATCCTCAGGACAATGAACCGATGCACGAGATTCAGCGCCGTTTAAAAATTGCGGCAGCGGTCGGGGCGCATACCCTCGATTCTTCCATGGAACTTTTTTTAAGCTCCGAAGATGAAAAGGCGGCGGAAGCTTTCCTTAACTCATTGCCGTTCCCATCCTATCTTCCGATGATTGCTTTGCATCCGGGCGCCAAAGACAAGTTCAAACAATGGCCTCCTTCCCATTTTGCCGAACTCGGCAATCGCCTGATCCAAAATCTCGGATGCCGCATCATTGTGACAGGAACACCGAATGAACGGGAACTGATCGAATCGATCGCAAGTGAAATCGACGGCGCAGAAATAGCTGTCGACCTGCCGCTTCGCGCCGCTGCCGCCCTCATCAAAAAAATGGACTTGATGATCAGCAATGACACAGGCCCCATGCATATCGCCTTTGCCGTTAAAACGCCGGCGATCGGCATTTTTACTCCGACAAATCCTCATCTCTGTGGGCCCTATTTTGCCGATCACGCTCTCGCGATTGCCAAAAAACCGACGTGCACTCCCTGCTTGAAAAAAAAATGCCAAGAGCCATTTTGCCTATTGCAAATCGGCGTACAGGAAGTATACGATGCGGCTACCCAATTGGTGCTAAGATGAAAAACCGCAGCCTCATTTCTATATGTGATGTGACAAAGGAAGAGATCCTTCAAGTCTTAAAGCGCGCCGAAGAGATGAAAAAGCGCGCTCCGAAAGATCTGCTCAAAGGAAAGATCTTGGCTTCCTGTTTTTATGAGCCCTCGACCCGTACGCGTCTTTCTTTTGAGGCGGCCATGCTTCGCCTCGGAGGAGATGTGATCGGGTTTTCCGAATCCCTCAATATCTCCGCTAAAAAAGGCGAGTCGCTCCACGATACGATGAAGACGATCGGAGGCTATGCTGATCTCATCGTCTTGAGGCATCCCATGGAAGGCTCAGCTAGAGCGGCCAGCGAATCGACAAATAAACCGGTGATCAATGCAGGCGATGGGGCCAATCAGCATCCCACCCAGACCCTGCTCGATCTCTTCTCGATCAAAGAATGCCAAGGCAAACTTAAAAATTTAAACATTGCCTTCGTCGGCGATCTCAAATACGGCAGAACGGTCCACTCTCTTTGCACCGCCTGCGCGCATTTCGACATGCGGCTGTTTTTCGTCTCTCCGGAGTTGTTGTCGCTCCCGGAAGAAATTGCTCATCTGCTTAAAAAACAAGGCGTGAAATTTTCATTTCATCGATCCATGGAAGAAGTGATCGGCAAGGTAGATATTCTCTATATGACCCGCCTTCAAAGGGAAAGGCTTGAGGATTATGAAAAGTTAAAAGATGCCTATGTCTTGAAGGAGGAAATGCTCAAAAAAGTAAAGCCCAACCTCAAGATTTTTCATCCTCTGCCTCGAGTCAACGAAATTGAAATTTCTATCGACTCCCATCCCATGGCCTACTATTTCCAACAAGCCGAGAACGGCCTTTACGTCCGCATGGCCATCCTCTCGCTCATTTTAGGAGGAACGTAAATGGCAAAGACCCTTTCAGTTTCCGCGATCAAAGACGGCACCGTGATCGACCACATTCCTTCCGGCAACGCCATTGCCATCCAGCAATTGTTAAAGCTGCTTGCCTCTAAGCACCGCATCTCGATCGGCTTGCATTTAAACAGCCAATCCATGGGCTATAAAGACTTGATCAAAATCGAAGATCGCTTTTTAACGCCCAAAGAAACGCATGACATCGCCGTATTTGCTCCCCACGCGACCATCAACATCATTAAAAATTACAAAGTCGCCAGCAAGATCACCGCGCAATTGCCCAAGATGATCAAACGGATCTTGATCTGTCCCAACTCCCGCTGCATCACCAATTCCGAAAATGTCGAAACCCATTTTCTCATCGAAGAGCATAAGCAAGCCGTGATCCTGCGCTGCCACTTTTGCGAAAAGCGTTTCGAGCGCAAAGAAATTAAGGACTACCGCCCATGATCCGGCTGAACGGCGTCACTACGACAGAAGGAAGGGTGATCGACGTCTCTATTGTTTCACGAGAAGAGAAGACGATCGATTGCAAGGGGCTGACCCTGCTCCCTGCATTGATCGATCCCCATGTCCATTTTCGCACGCCAGGGCTCGAGCACAAAGAAAATTGGGTCACCGGGGCCTGCGCCGCCATCCATGGGGGGATCACAACTGTTTTCGATATGCCGAACACAAAGCCCCCGTCCAATACGCTCGAGCGCATTGAAGAGAAAAAGAAGATCATCCAAGAACAATTGAAGCAAGCGGATATCCCTTTGCATTTCGGCCTCTATCTCGGCGCTGACAAGTCCCACTTTGATGAAATTCCCCGCTGCAAAGGCAAGGTCGTAGGGATCAAAATCTTCATGGGCTCTTCTACGGGGGATCTTGTGATGGACGATGATGAGAGCCTCGATGAGTGCTTTCGCCTTGCGGCGATGCACGATCTTCTCGTCGCCGTGCATGCTGAAGACGAAGCTTTGATCAAACAGCGCGAAGAAGAGTTCCGAACTAGCACCGATCCCAAAGTCCATTCGGTCATCCGAAACGACGAGGTGGCCTTTCGGGCGACATCCAAAGCCATTTCCCTTGCACGCAAGCATCGCGCACGCCTTTACATTCTCCATGTCGGCACAAAGCCGGAGATCGAGCTGATCAGGCAAGCCAAAAAAGAAGGCGTCAATGTCTACGTCGAAACAACCCCCCATCACCTTTTCCTCACAATCGACGATTATGCCAAATGGGGAACGAAAGTGCAGATGAATCCCCCCTTGCGCACAAAAGAAGACGCAGCCGCCCTCTGGGATGCGATCGCCGACGGGACGATGGATGCGATTGGCTCCGATCACGCCCCCCATACTCTGTCGGAGAAATCTCAGCCCTATGGGAAAGCTCCCTCAGGGATTCCAGGCGTGGAGACCACGCTGCCCCTTCTTCTCAACGCATGCAACCAGGGCCGCATCGCCCTATCGCAGATCGTCCATCTCATGCGCGAGCGCGTCTTGTCCATCTTCCGGATGCCTCCCAATGAAGATTTTATTCTCGTCGATATGAAAAAAAAGAAAACTGTGGAAGAGAAAGCATTGAAGAGCAAATGCGGATGGAGCCCCTATGCTGGGCGCCTGCTTCAAGGCTGGCCCGTTTACACCATTCTTAAAGGGAAGGTCTATGAACTTGCCTAAGTGGTATCCTGCCCATCCTCCCATCTACGACATCCACAAGACCTATCTCGAGAATGCAGAGTTCGGCCCCTTTTTCAAAGGCCCCATCCCTAAACGCACGCTCCCGCCGAAAGAAAAATGGACCGATTTTCTCGGCTACAGCGTCGCCTCGCCCATCGGCATCCCTGCAGGCCCTCTGCTCACTTCCCGCTGGATTCATCTAGCCGGAAAGCTCGGATTTGACATCCCTACTTACAAAACCATCCGCAGCAGCGAACATCCCTCTCATCCTCTGCCGAACATGGTGTTCATCGATACCCACGGGATGATCCCGAAAGACCGCCCGCCCCAAGTCGCCCATCTCGCCCCAACGCCATCGTCGCTGATTGAAGAGCTCGCCGTGACCAATTCCTTTGGCATGCCCTCTAAAAGCCCCTTGTTTCTTATAGAGGATATTCCGAAGGCAAACGCTTCCCTTCAAGAAGGGCAGGTGATGGTCGTCTCTGTCGTAGGAACTGTTCGGCAAGACTGCACCTTCCTCGAAGACTTTGCCGCTGCAGCCAAGCTCGCAAAAAATGCGGGGGCTAAGATCATTGAAGCCAATTTTTCATGTCCCAACGTCGATAAAACGGCCGGATGCCTTTACATGTCTCCGACGACGGTCTATGATCTCGGCCATGCCATCGCTGCCGCCATCCATCCCATCCCGCTGATCATTAAAGTCGGGATTTTTTCCTCCGATGAGCAAATGCGCGATGTCTTTACCGCTGCGGCGCGCGCAGGCATTCGCGCCATCTCAGGCATCAACACCGTGAGCATGGCCGTCGTCGATGAACAAGGCCATCCGGCGCTCGGTCCTCAACGTCTCACGAGCGGCATCTGCGGCGGGCCCATCCGCGAATACGCCCTCGACTTTGTGGAGCGGGCCGCCCGCATCAAACACCGGGAAAAGCTCGATTTGACTTTGATCGGCGTCGGAGGGATCACGCTGCCGGAGCATTTTGACCTCTTCTTTGAAAAAGGGGCCGATATTGCCATGACAGCAACAGGAATGATGTGGGATCCTTACCTCGCAGCGCGTTACCATCAAGGAAAATTATGACTCCAGAAATTAAGCAGTTAATTCTCGAACTCTTCAATATCGAAGCCGTCAAATTCGGCAGCTACACGCTCAAAAGCGGCCTTGTCTCGCCCATCTACATCGATCTGCGCGCCGTCATCTCGTATCCGGCCCTCTTAAAAAAAATCAGCGCCGGGCTTGCTCATCTGGCCTCGCGGCTTCAATTTGACGTAGTCTGCGGCGTCCCCATGACCGCCGTGCCGATTGCCACCGCTTTTTCGTTAGAACAGAATGTCCCGATGCTCATGCACCGCAAAGAGCCCAAAGATTACGGGACAAAAAAACTCATCGAAGGAAAATTTGAAAAAGGGCAGACTTGCCTCATCATCGAGGACGTCATCACCTCGGGCGCAAGCATTTTGGAGACCGTCGCCCGCTTGCGCGGCGAAGGATTGAATATCGAAGACGCCCTCGTCGTCCTCGATCGAGAACAAGGCGGCAAAGAGAAGCTGAAGGCGCAAGGGATCCACCTGCATCCGCTCCTCAGCATCTTTGATGTGCTCAAAGTCCTTTACTCTGAAAAGAAAATCACCGAAAAGACATTTCGGGAAGTGAATGAATTCTTAGGCACTTATGCTAAAACATAAATTACTGTCCTTGATGAAGAGCAAACAAACCCGTCTCTGTGTTGCCGCTGATGTCACTACCTGCAAAGCCCTCCTCGAACTTGCTGAAGCCGTCGGCCCTGAAATTTGTGTTTTGAAGACACACATCGACATCTTAGAGGACTTTACACCCTCGGCGACAAAAGAATTGCGCCGCTTGGCCGATAAACATCAATTTTTAATCTTCGAAGACCGCAAGTTCGCCGATATCGGCAACACTGTCGTCCATCAATACCGAGGAGGGATTTACAAGATCGCTGAATGGGCAGATATCATCAACGCCCACATCATCCCCGGCCCGGGGATCATCGACGGACTCAAGGAAGTCGGCCTGCCGCTTGGACGCGGGCTTCTTTTGATCGCTGAGATGAGCTCCGCAGGATCTCTTGCCCATGGAGACTATACCGCACAGGCCATCCGCATGGCCAAAGAACATTCCGATTTTGTCATCGGATTCATCGGCATGCGCAAACTCGCTGACAATATGATTACCATGACCCCTGGCGTCCAATTGTCCGCAGGCAAAGACACACTCGGCCAGCAATATCAAACTCCCGAGTCGGCCATCAGCGGCGGCAGCGATATCATCATCGTCGGCCGCGGCATCTATGGCGCGAAAGATCCCCGCGCCCAGGCAGCCCTCTACAGAAAAGCAGGATGGAATGGATAAAGTAGCCATCATCATCCTCAATTGGAACGGCAAGAACGACACCCTCGCTTGCCTCGATTCAATTCAACAATTGACTTACCCCCACATCGAAGTCATTGTCGTCGACAACGGGTCGACAGATGATTCCACCGCAGCTCTGCGCACCCGCCCTATCACTCTCATCGAGGCACGTGAAAATCTCGGTTTTGCAGAAGGCAACAACATCGGCATCCGCTATGCCATGGAACACCATGCGGATTTTCTCTTCCTGCTCAACAACGACACGACCGTCGCCCCCGACATCATCGAACGCTTCCTCGAGCAATTCCACTCTCATCCGAGTGCCGGCATCCTCGGTGCCAAAATCTTCCTTTACGACAAGCGCGACACCCTCGATCACTTGGGGGGAATGTGGAACCCCAAAAGAGGGGAATTCGATTACATCGGATTCCGACAAAACCCCGACGGCTTTCAAACCCCTCAAGAGCTCGACTATGTCTGCGGGGCCGGCCTTATCATCAAGCGCTCTGTCATTGAAGCCGTCGGCGTTTTGGAACCCCGATTTTTCTTGATCTGGGAGGAGTCCGATTTTTGCTTCCGCGCCCGCCGTGCAGGCTTCAAAACGCTCTCCTGCCCCACTGCCAAGCTATGGCACAAAGTTTCCGCCTCCTTCATTGGGGGCAAGCCCCACTCGACCTACTTTTGGTGGAGGAACCGCTTGCTTTGGATCGAACGCAATTGCTCTAAGAAAGAAAAATGGAGCCTTTACTTGCGCATCATCATCCCTGAAATTCTTCGCATGCTCAAAAGAGCCTTGCCATTTAGACAAGAATTATTAAAAAATCGGGCGGCCCTTTGCGGAGTCAGGGACTATTTTTTACGCCGATTTGGCAACGGCCCCTCCTGGATCTACAAAAAAGATAGACCTTGACCCCTAAAACTGA
>JASHWX010000001.1 GCA_030043815.1 Candidatus Rhabdochlamydia sp. | reverse complement strand
AATCGGAGCTGTCCAATGATGATTTCTGTGGCCATCGACTCGATCCCTTTGTGGTCGAGATCGAGCAGCCTGACAGCGGCATTATTCATGATATCGGGCGTAATGCCTACAGCGACAGTAAATGTGCTAGGGACGTTGATGCGGATATTTTGATGGGAAAGGGCCCCTTTGAGCGGGATATGGATATTGCGCGGGGTCAAATCGAGGAAAGCCGAGCCTTGGATCAACGGCCATACGAAAGTTCCTCCTCCATGGTAGCATTGCACCGTCTTGCTTCCTCCGACTCGCCCGTAGACGACGAGGATTTTGTTGGATGGGCATCGGCGGTACAGCTTTGCAAGAAAGAAGACCGTCGAGAACAAGAAGAGCAAAAACAAAACGACTGTAGAACCTAAATATGTGAAGTCCATAAGCACCTACTTGGGAGTAACGAGAACAGTTTTTTCATCGATTTTTCTTATGATTTGAACGGGGGTGAATGATGAGATTTCTTCTTCGGACGACATGGCATCGATTTCATAGGTCATGCTATTCAGGGATAAAGTGATTTTTCCGCTTCCGGCCTTCGGAATCCGGTGATAAACGATCGCTTCCTTTCCAATGGCATCATCGATCCGAAAAACAGAACCTTGGCTTCTCAATTTCTTTGCCGACTTGTAGATATAGCCTAAGATTAAAACGTCAATGATTCCTCCTGAAATAGCGAGCAAGAGTGTGAGCGGCATAGAGAGATTAAACTGATAATTACATGTCAGGCCGATTAAGCCGAACATCATGAGAAATCCCGTCACCGCTAGCCTAGCGAACCAGATGAATTTACCCGCGTCGCTAGGGCTCCCGTCATCGTGGTTGAAACCGATCAGGTTCAAAAGAATCTGAATGACAAGCAAACCCGTTCCCGATAATGCGCAAAACCAAAACAATATTCGCATAAGCGGGCTCAAGTTTACTAGCAGAAGCTCTTAATGGCAAGCTCTAGAAAATATTTAGACAAAAACGGCGAGGGAGCAGTCACCGCTTTATTGTTTCATCCAAAAAGAATTAATGGAATTATTCGCAAAAATAGGTAAAGTTTTAAAGAAGAGTAGAGATAGATGCGTGTTGGATTTTTTAGAAGAATTAGGCGGAAAAGAGTCATTCGGTTGAGTGAGGATCTAGCCTTTGGCGTCAATAAGGTCATGCGCGAGCGCTGGGACTTATTGATAATCATTGAATTTTATCAAAATTTAGATGAGCTCGAGAGTCTTCTTCGCAAAGAGAAAATTGTTGAGGAATCTTCTCGAAACAAATTGATCGAAGACATTGAAAAAATCAAGCGGGATTATCCTTTTGAGAAAAAGTCATTGCCTGAATGGGAGATCAATCAATTTCTCAAAGATATGCTGGGGGTGGCATCGAACATCAAGCAAAACCTCTTGATTCCTCCAACAGATCGAGAGCTCCCCTCTTATCATCCCCTGGGCAGGGCCTGGAAACTTTGCGACAATTTTTCCACGTTAGAGCAGCATAGACGGGATATCATCGAAGATGAAGAAAAACGGATCACGACGTTTATCCTAGTCGCGGTCAAAAAACATATCTATTACATGCAGTTTTTCATTGATATTTTGCTGATTGTAATAGGGATCATTATTGGTTGGCTTTTTGCGAGGTAAATTATGAAAAGAAAGGCATCGGCGGTTTGGGCGGGTGATTTAAAGACGGGCAAGGGAAACATTTCTACGGAGAGCGGGACCCTGTCCAATGCGCAGTATTCGTTTACAACGCGCTTTGAGAATGGTGTGGGGACAAATCCTGAGGAATTGATTGCTGCGGCGCATGCGGGGTGTTTTTCGATGGCGCTGTCGGCTCAATTGGGTGCGGCAGGGATGAAGCCTGAAAAAATCGAGACGACGGCCACGGTGACCTTGGCTCAATCGGCAAGTGGATGGTCGATTACCGATGTTCTGTTAGAGGTTAAAGCAAAAGTTCCTGGCGCCGACCCTGCGGCCTTCAATAAGGCGGCAAATGATGCGAAGGCCGGATGCCCCGTCTCTAAGGTGCTGAATGCGAAAATTACAATGAATGCCGTCCTTGAGAAATAAATATGTGAGCTTTGCCCTGAATGATCTGGAGCGGCTGATTGCCAAAATAGATTTTACTCAGGATGCTGCCCTCGAGCAGGTGCAAATCAATTCTTAAGCGAAGAAGAAATCCATTCATGAGGACGAAAAAATTTTTTCAGCTCTACGAAAAATTATGAAAAAATGGCTTTTTCTATTTTCTCTCTGCTACAGCTGTTTGGCGCTTGGAGTTCCGATCCAAGATCGCGAAATCGATCCAAACGCCCTCTTGGAATTAACTGCTGCATTGAATATACCGTCTGATGCAGATCTTGTCGTAGAAACTCAGAAACAGTGGCTGCGCAAGCCTGGACAAGAACGCTGGGAAATTGCAGAACTTTCTCTAGATCAAAAGCTTTATGTATTAAATTGGGCAGCCGACCAGGGGCTCTTTGATGCCTGGAAGCCACTCTATCAGTTCTACGATAAAGCACTCATCCTTGGGGCTACCACTTCTCGAATGCAAATGCGCCTTGATTTTCTTAAAACACTTTGGAATGAAGGGATCCGTTTTCAGGAAATCGTATGGCTCACAGGTGATAGACCTCTTGATAAAAGGGTAGATGGCCTAACCGATCGCTGCGAGAACGAGTCTGAAGCAGCCCATATTCTCTGGGAAGAAGCAGACCTTCCTACAGAGATGCGCTCAAAACCTGTGACTTTCATTGCAGTGCCAATGAAACAAGAAGGCTCTGTTCTAAAACGCCCCAATACAGAAGATACGATTGCAGCGTGGCTCGAAGACTCACCTAATCCTTGTAGAGCTTTATTCATCTCCGATCAGCCTTTTTGCGGGTACCAATTTGCCGTAATCAAAGCAACTTTACCCGAGCAATACGAATTCGATCTTGTCGGGCAAGGCGTGGATCCGACGAGCCATCCATCTGCTGCTGCGATTGTTCTCGACTCCATTGCTCGCTGGATCTATACTGCTCCCGCTCAAAAAGAGTGAATCTGCCAGCGTCGGACAGCCAGTGAATTTGAACCCGCCTGCATCGCTCAACTTGTTCAAGTTGAGCCTGCTTCCCTTGCAAAAGAGCGAACCCCCGCTCTTTTGCAAGTGTCCGCAGCAGCGCCGGACTTCGCCTGGTTCAAATTCACGGCGCCCTTCCGGGCCCGGTTCGCTTCGCTCACCTGCTTTCCTTAGAAAATGTCTATGGACATTTTCTAAGTGTTCGCAGCCTTGACATTTTCACTCTTTTTGAACGGTCGCAGTATATCAAGAAAATGTAATCAAATTTTAAAAGTAGTGGTATTCCATTTCTTCG
>JASHWX010000168.1 GCA_030043815.1 Candidatus Rhabdochlamydia sp. | reverse complement strand
CTTTATGAGGCATGAACCTGCCGATGCCTTTCACTGAATAGCTGCAATAGGAGTAGTCTCCCACTTTTCCAGCGCCAGCCTGCCCCATCGCTTTCCTCACGGCATCGGCATGCGTTTCAGGAACTGTGAAGACGATCGTTACATAGTCGGATTGCTCCATTTGACTCAAGCTCCTGTTTGCGGGTGTATCCTGAAATTGTAAAATAAGATGAGACCGTTGCATAAGTGATCATGCTTGTTAAAAACGTCCATCTTTTCCTTTAAGCGATCAGCATAGCTGTAAAAAGAAAAAATTTCTAGCTTTGTCTTCTCTAGCGTCTAGCAAAAATTTGGGCATTGCAAGCTTGCAGCCAGTGTGCGCAAGCGGATGCTTCCATTTGACAGATGATCTCAATGTGTTTTTCCGACATAGGCACAAGCTGTAGAGCTTCCTCCATCTCTTGCAGATGTTCTTTTTCTTCAAGCAGGATCGATTGGACTTGTACTTTGGATGAGTGCTGTTTCAGGATGGATTGATAGATGGGATACAACTCTCCTGCCCTGAGTTCAATCGCGTAAGTGACTAAGAGATAGGCTAGCTGTTTGGTTTCGGAAAGAGAGGTTTTGCGCAAATAGCGACAAGTTTGAAGATCAAGGCTATTTAGATAGTGATAGGCGGCCCATCCCCCTAGTAGGTGGCAGCGTCGATAATCTTCAAAAGAATGGCCAATGCGGCTGAGTTGGGTTTTGAGGTAGAATGCATGTCGAAACTCTTCAGCTGCGTGCTTGAGCATCTCTTCTTTAACAGCGGTTGGATGCTCGCAAGAAGCGATTTTGCGGGCCCCGCAATTCTCAAGATAGGACAAGGTATTTAACCAAAGTCCATGAAGAGAAGGGACTGCTACGATATGTCGGATCAGATCGGTCATTTCTGTTTTAAGTGAAATAAAGCCTTTAATCATGGCCATTCCTCCAAAGTAGCGGCAATTGTCGAGTAGATTTTTTTCAGCTCAAGGGCAGTGATGCAATAAGGGGGTAATAAATAGAGGACATTTTCGAGGGGGCGGATGAGTATTTGACGGCCTAGGAAGAAGTCGGACAGGCGCTCTTTCAGCGGGCGGCAGTTGTGATATTCGATTGCAAGAATGGTTCCTAAGCAATCACAGCGGTTAAGTTTAGGATGTTTTCCCCAAGCTCTTCGGAATTGCTGGTGCGAGGATTCGATCATAGTTCTTGCTTTTGTGCATTCAGGCGTCAAGAGCAGATCAAGGCTTGCATTGGCTGCAGCGCAAGCCAGAGGATTGGCTGTGTAGGAATGTCCATGCAAAAAGGCTTTTTGTGGATCTGGAGATAAAAAGGCGTTAAACAGGAATTCTTTAGCGATAGTAGCTCCAAGAGGTAAAAATCCTCCTGTGATTCCTTTTGAAAGGCAAACCAGGTCTGGTAGGACTCCTAAAAGCTGGCACGCAAAGAGAGGACCGGTTCTTCCGAATCCAGTCATGACTTCATCGGCAATGGTGATGATTCCTTGAGATTGGCAAGCCTTGATCATTTGGGCGAGGGTTTCTCTGCAATGCATGCGCATACCACCTGCTCCTTGAATGATTGGTTCAAAGATGAAAGCGGCAATGTGACCTGAGCTCAGGGCGCATTCGAATGCTTCCCAGGATTCTGACTCTTTACCAGGAAGGGGAGGGGGAATGGAATGAACTTGGAATAGGTAGGGCCAGAATGGGCGATTGTAATGGCTTTTTCCGGCTGCAGCCATAGCTCCGAACGTGTCGCCGTGATAGGCTCCCTGAAAGGAGAGAAGTTGTTTTCCGTTTCCCGATGCTTGCAATGCCATTTTCAAAGCGACTTCTACAGAAGTGGATCCATTATCGGAATAGAAGACACGGGAATACCCCTCAGGAAGAATGGATATAAGCCTCTCTGCAAGCACGATGGCTTGGGGGTGGGTAAATCCGGCAAAGAGCACGTGTTCGAGTTCTTGGGCTTGTGCGGCAATCGCTTTGGCGATATGGGGATGAGCATGGCCATGCAAGTTCACCCACCAGGATGAGATAGCGTCCAAATACGCATCTCCTGACTCTGAATAAAGATAAGCTCCTTGCCCTTTTAAAATGGGAATGGGGGAGCGTGCTTTTAAAGCCTGAGTGAAAGGATGCCAAACACAGGAAAGATCTCTTACATTCCAAGTGCGCTGTGCAGCGTCGATTTCCATGAGCTTGCGATCTTTTGAATTCGTGATTTTGTGAATTGCTTTTCCCATAAAAGCCTTCCTAAGCAGCGGCTATTTGCCTTTTGCATGAGCATTTCTTCTGTAGCTAGATCTCCATCGCCATTGAAGACGATCCCAAGCAGAGGGATTTGCCTTTGTTTCAAGGCTTCAATTGTGAGGAGAAAATGGTTCAGACTGCCGAGGTAATGACGATGGACGAGAATCCAACCTGCCTGCCACGGAGCTGCCGCATCAATCCAAGTTTCGGTTTCGTTAAGCGGGGATAGAATGCCGCCCGTTCCTTCAATGATCAACAATCCAGCATGTTTTGGAGGTTGCAGGTTCTGAGCGTGAAGACGAATTCCCTCCTTTTTCGCAGCTAGATGGGGCGAACAGGGGGTCTTTAGAAAAACGCTCGAGGGATAGCAATGGTTACCTGTAAAATTTTTGACCCATTCAGAGTCTTTCGGAGTTCCACATTGGATGGGTTTCCAGTAGGATGCATTGAGCGCTTTTATAAGCAAGGCTGCGACCACCGTTTTGCCTACCCCAGTATGGATACCTGCGACGATAATCTGTTTCATGCGAGCGCCTCCACTAATCGGTCGATTTCGCCCT
>JASHWX010000167.1 GCA_030043815.1 Candidatus Rhabdochlamydia sp. | reverse complement strand
CACTTAGAAAATGTCCATAGACATTTTCTAAGGAAAGCAGGTGAGCGAAGCGAACCGGGCCCGGAGGGACGCCGTGAATTTGAACCAGGCGAAGTCCGGCGCTTAAAGCAGCTCAACTTGAACAAGTTGAGCGATGCAGGCGGGTTCAAATTCACTGGCTGTCCGACGCTGGCAGATTCACTCTTTTTGAGCGGGAGTAGTATAAATAGATCTCGAGAGAAATCGACGATTCTTCTAGACTCTCCTGTCAAATTGGGGGATTTATGTGTACAATACTTGAAATCGGCAATCCTTTTATCGACCGCTTTGCGAATATTGACAGCTCTTTTGTTGAGTCACAGAAGCTCATTGAAGGAGATATTGTATCCACTGAAAATGGATCAGATGTTGAGGCTTCTTGGGCCGCTGCTGGTAAAACGAAAGATGATCCCCACTGGACATTAGGCGGAAGCGGGTGCAATGTCATCAAAACACTCGCGCATTTGGGCAATCGGTGCGCTATCATCGGAAAAATCGGACCTGACGGAGATGAAGTGGAAGAGCGTTTGAAGCGAATCGGGGTGGCGCCCTTTCTCTCAAGGGGCACCCAACCCACCGGTATTGTCAATTGTTTTGTCGACCGGAGCAATAAGACCTCTGTGCGTACAGGCCATGCCCATTTGGCAGTGACAAGGGAGTTCACGGAAAAAGATGTCCTCCCTGAGTACTTTCAAGGGATCAAGCATCTCGATGCGGAGGGCTGGTCTGTCTGTTTTGGAAAGGTGTTAGAAACGAGCATTGCCTATGCAAAAGATCAGCACGCGAGCATCTCGCTAGACTTCGCAAGTGAAGGTTTAGTTAAAAACCTTCGTACGCGATTTGAGGAAAATGTAGGAAAGGTCGATTATCTCTTCGGCAATGCGGCTGAAATGATGGAATTTACTCATGCGGAATCCATAGAGGAAGCGCCGCTCTATTTTAAAAAATCTCAATTAGTCGTCTTAACAAATGGCAAAAACGGCTGTTGGGTGAAGGATAAAGACTCAGAAGATGCCGTCCATTACGATGCTATCCCAGTGCCCGATGATCAAGTGGTCGACACAACAGGCGCAGGCGATTTTTTTAAAGGCGGCTTTTTGGATGCAGCGCTTAAAGGAAAATCTGTCGCTCGATGCGTCAAAGAAGGCGCTTTTGCAGCAAGCCTTGTCATCCAGCACCAAGGCGCGGAATTGCCTGAAGAGCATTGGAGGGAATTAGCGGAGTTTGCCAATAAGATATAACTCTTTAACTTGGAATAAGCCCGATGATGCGGCAAATGGACTCTGTCGCATCCTGGAATTTGGGCGGCAAGCAAATCACAAATGCTCCTGTGGGAGGCATTTGATCGAGGTTGGCGACGTTCTCGAGGATGTATTTGCCAGCGCCTAAAATGATGCGATGCACGGGATAGCCCGCGTCTCCTTGCGATGGAGGATCAGGGGAGAGTGTATCGATGCCGATGCCGACAATATCGCGTTTGAGCAGTTCTGTTGCGGCTTCCGCTGAAATGTAAGGAAAGTGCATTCTTCCCGATGGGTCTTCGTTGCGGTAGCGGCTGGGATCAGACCAATTTTGTTCCCATCCCGTTGAAACGAGAACGAGAGCATCTTTGGGAATTTTTCCATTCTTCTCTTCAAAGGCTTCGATATGCGCCGGAGTAATGGCAAGGTCGGGTTCCATTGCAGCGCGGAGGTTGAGGACGCAAGCAGGGGAGATCAAATCTTCGATGGGAATCTGATCGATGAATCGGTCGCCTTTGTTGAAATGCTTAGGCGCGTCCATGTGGGTCCCTATGCCGAGATGCCCATCGATATCTTGCGAGCACAGTCCAAGTCCTTGATCATAGGGGACTCGGACCTTCAAATGAAATCCGCTTTCCCCGCTCCATGTAGGATTTTTGGGGTTAAGGCGATGGGTTAAATCGACGACGCGGAACCTATCAAGGACATGGTTTTTCATAACTATGCACAAATTACCTCATCGATCAGGAATTTGGCAATACGATTTGCAGAAGCTGATCGAGTCCGTCTTCGACGGGTCCGGAATGGAAATGAGGCTCCCACTCATCGCCGGTGAGAAGATCGCTGATGACAAAGGCTGCGCTCATCGAGACGTTGCGCGTTGCAGCGACAGCGAACAGCGCGCTGGCTTCCATCTCTACGGTGAGCACGCCTTCATTTTGATAGTGCGCGATTTCTTCTTTGGTGTGGCGGAAGAAGGCATCGAGCGTCCAAGAGGTTCCGACACGATGCGGTATGGAGGCCATTTTTTTGGCGAGGGCGCCTGCGTCAGTCGGGTAGGCGTATTTTCCCGGAGGGAGATAATGATGCGAGGTGCCTTCGTCTCGGATCGCTCGATCGCAGAGGATCAGGTCGCCTTGTTTGAGCTCTTTTGAAATGGCGCCGGCAGTGCCGATCGAGATGAATTCTTTAACGCCCCAGGCGATGAAGAATTCGGTCTTATAGACAGCGCGAGGTGCGCCAGGACCGATGTTGATGATGGCAGTATCAGGAAAGCGGCGCAGGGAATAGAGCGTGCGGAAAGTCCCGGTTAAAAAATTCCCCTCATAATTTTCCTGGATGCGGTCCATGAAACTCCCTTGATAGCACAAAATAATTCTTTTAGGAGGTTCCACCGTAGGAACTCGCCCTAAGCGCTTTTGAAATAAAAAGGCTTTTTCTGGCGAAATAAACGCCTGATAGGCATGCTTGTCTGGTTTTTGCGGGTACATGGCTTAAATGATATCACTTTCGTTTTTTTCTATAGAGGAAAATTATGGATAAGCCTTTGAGATCGGCAATAAAATTATTTGTTATAGGCTATCTCTTCTGTTTTATGCTGGGATGGCTGATCCTTAAACTTCCTCATTGTCAAAATCTTCCGATTTCTTCCTTAGATGTCATTTTTACGGCAGCATCGGCCATTTCTACGACCGGCCTAGTGACCATCGATGTCGGACAGGCCTTCAATTTCCATGGCCAACTCGTGCTTTTGCTGCTGATCCAATTGGGCGGGATCGGCTACATGGTCTTCAGCTCCTGGGCCCTTCTGAAACTCACTCATATCGAGGTGAACATCGGTAGACTCATTAGACAGGTCCTCTTGTTTACGGGGATTTGCGAAATGATGGGATGCGGGGTGCTTTATTTTCTTTTCAATCACAGCTTATGGAATGCGATTTTTCATTGCGTTTCGGCTTTCTGCACAGCGGGCTTCAGCCTGTTTTCCACCAATCTCGAAGGGTTCAATGATCACGTGGGGATCAACATTACATTTTCCCTCTTAAGCCTTTTCGGCGCCTTTGGATTTTTCTGGACCAGGCATTTTTCGATGAGGTCGATCTTCCGATCTATTGTATTA
>JASHWX010000166.1 GCA_030043815.1 Candidatus Rhabdochlamydia sp. | reverse complement strand
CACATCAATGAGGTATTTTCTATCCTCAATCTGAATCAGCCCCGAAGATCTCAGGCGCGTATTGTGAGGCGATCCCGATGTGCAGACATCGCACTTGCACCCAATCATCGACACTCCCGCCGATCCCCCTGTCCCTAAGAAAAGAAATTGTCCTTGCATAAGATACTATATTAAACGACCATTTGGTTATTGAAAAGCATAAGATAAAGGTGATATCCTAGGTTCCTGATGAAAAAATTATTTCAAGAAATCGATTCTTTGCAACGAGAAATCAATTCCTATCGGCCCTTAAGCCCAAACCTTCTCAAGCAGATTCGGGAGTATTACAAAATCGGGTTAACTTATACGAGTAATGCTTTAGAAGGTAATACATTAACCGAATCTGAGACTAAAATTGTTTTAGAGGAAGGAATCACAATCGGGGGAAAACCTTTAAAAGACCACTTAGAGGCAATAGGACATGCGGAGGCTTTTGATCTTTTGCATGCCATCTATAACAAAAAGATGATCCAAGAAAAAGACATCAAAAATATTCACAATCTTATCTATTTCCGGATTGATGAAAAAAATGCCGGTGTGTACAGAAAAGAAAAAGCGATCATCACAGGTTCAAAGTACCCTTTGCCAAAGCCCTCTAGTCTCCCATCCTTAATGAAAAAATTCGTCAAACGCATTCTTCAGATCAAAAAAGAGTGCCATCCCGTCCAAGCTGCTGCTCTCATTCACAAGGAATTTGTCTTTATTCACCCTTTTATCGATGCAAATGGACGTATAGCCAGATTATTGATGAATCTGTTCCTTTTACAAGAAAATTACAACATCGCCATCATCCCTCCTGTCACTCGAAGAGAATACATCGATTCTTTAGAAAAAGCACACATCCAAGATGAAGATTTTATTTTATTCATTGCAAGAATGCTCCGAGAAACTCAGAGAGACCACCTCAGGCTTTTTTTGAAATAGAAAGTATTGCTTTTGCCAATTGCTTCCCTAAAAAAGCATGGTAGAGCAGCCCGCGGGAACCTAATGCCGTCAACACCCACACGTTATCTTGAACGCGCTCTGCGATGGGAAAATAGTGTCCAACTCGCATGACACGAAGGGCAGCTCTGCAATCGAGAACTTCAAATGCATGCACATCGGGGAAGAACATACTCACTTTGGGAAATAAATCTCCTTGCGCTTTGGCAGCATCGGGGGTTTCTGTAAGGTCGTCTCGTTCATAGGTGGAGCCGATGTGGCAAATATCCGGCTGGGAAGACAAAGCAATATACCCTTTGCAGATCATGCTGGATGGAGGCAATTGCATCCCACGGCACTTCAAAACTTGTCCTTTGAGGAGGTAGGTCTTAAACGGGATCTCAGGAAATTGCTTGATGCCGGCGCCTGCTGCAACAACGATCTGATCGAAGTCTTTTAGATCATTGAGACTATTCACTTTTTCGAGAATCAACTTCCCGCCTTTTTCTTTAATGGCCTGCCATAACCCTTGCATGTATCCCATGCAATCGATGGTAAGTCCGGATTCGAGCGAGAAGCATCGAGGGCCATGGGGGCGGACGTCGCCATATTTTTCCACGTGGGAAAGGAACATCTGATATTGCTCATCGTTTTGGACAGGGCGGAGGATGCCAGTGGAATATTCTGCACCCGAGATTTGAAGCAACTCGCGCGTTGCTTGCATGGCCTCTGTGGCATGCAGGCTGCGGCGTCCTTGTTCTCCTGCATAAGGGTGCATGAGCCCTGTTGCGATGCCGGAAGCTCCGCCCCCGATCCCCTTGGGATCGAATAGAACAACCTCGCAATTTCCCAATAAATGATAGGCAGCAGCTAAACCCGCAAGCCCAGCTCCAATGACTGCAATTCTCATGTGATTTTCTTAATCATGAGGACGTGGCTTTCAGCGGCAAAGTTGAAGAAGAAGATAACCGCTGGCGAAAGAAGAGCGCTAAAGGGAAGCATGATGAAAAACCATTGGAAGCCTAAGGCAAACGCGTTGTCGGCAACGGGATAGCTCTTGCCGGTAAAGATTGCGGCAATGGTCATGAGGGTTGCGACTACGATGAGAGGTGTTAGACCGAGAAGAAGCAAAGCAAGATTAGAAAAGGGGCTGTACCGAAGCCTTTTTAATACTCCTTGGAGGACTTCGACTTGCATTGAAGATTTGAGGGCGACAGAAGGGGTGACAAAAAACAGCATCACGATGCTGAGCAGGCTCAAAGCCAATGATCCCAAGAGAAGCAAAAAGGGGCCAAAAGACAAGATCACGCCTAGAACATCGCCTATCCACGGCAGTTCTCTAAGAAGATAAAATATCCCAAGCAGGGTCCATAAGACGATGTAGCCTAAGATCATCGGAACAGCGAGATAGGCGATCTCGACCATTAAGTCTTTTGAAGCACGTATCGTCTTTCGATAGCTCACTTTGCTTCCTTTCACCTCGTGATGATAAATGCGGGTGAGAATAATCCCTGCTGCAAGCAAAACCGCCGCGCAAAAAAAGATCGGCATGAAGGTCATGCTCATCGACTGCCAATCGCTTGTCTTCGAAGCAAAGATACGAAAAAATGCAACGATCAGCCCGCAAAAGATGAGAATAGGTACAGTGAACAAAAGTTTCCGTTTGGAAAACGTCAAGTTCAGCGCCCGATTGAAAATATGCTCCACTTCTGCCCAATTCATCATGGATAGAAGTATAACATTTATTCGTTAGAAATCAAGCCTCAGGCCCATGGTCAGGCCTTGGAATGACAAATCTTCGTTTTTAAAACTAATGGCGCCGGGGAGTGTCGTGCTGAGGAAATTAAACAATTGGTTTTGATTGAAGAACATGTCAAATTCCCAGCCGAACTTAATCCCAAAATGGCAGCGGTCCTGGTTGAACATCAGGTCCCATTGAAGTCCCATGGCGATGTCCGCCGCGACCACAAGGTTGTCAAAATTCCTGCTGATGCGCATCTTGGTCACATCGGCATGCTCTAAATGCTCTTTCTCGTGCACGTCGAAGTGCCCGGAAAGAAGAGAAACTGATCCATCGCCGTAGATCCCCAGGCCGCATCCGAGCCCCCAGAGAGTATCGGCGCCCATCCGGATGCCCACCCCCCAAAAATCGTTATTGAGATGGTTTTGATCATCATCGCCGGGAGCAAACGTGCCGCCTTTGTAATTGACGTGGTAATTCTGGTCGATCACTAGACCGCGCACCCCCAGGAAAGGGCGGATTGCGAGCCATCTGCTGACATTGCAATTTCTGCCGAGCTCCAAATCCGCCATATTCAAGTTGGCGTGCCATCTGGCTTCCGCAGTATCGGCATAAATCGATGTCGCTGTATTCCCAAACGCCGTCCCAAAAATCGGGAAAACGACATGGTCATTGCTCGTATGATGCCTTTGAGCATGGGCGTGGACATAAGTGTAATTGACAAAGAGGTCCCACTTGTCATGGGGCATCTTGTAGCCCAGGCCTAATCTGAAACCCCAGTCCCAGCTAAAATCGGGATTTTTGACATGGCCGTGTTTGATCGCCGAGGAACTATCGCTCTCAATCGCATAATCAAGCCCCGACTCGCTGGCTTGCCAAAGAAGGGCCTCGCCATCGATCCACAGCTGATTATTGGTCGCCATGGCATTGGGATCGAAGACGCCTTTCTTTTGAGGTGGAGGGTCGTCGGCAACGGGTTTTGCGACCTCAGGCTTTGGCTGCCAATTCCAAGCGACTTCATCTTCAGCATGCAATAATGAACCTGCGCAAATAAACAGCAATAATGCAGCTTTCATTGAAATCCTCAATTAACTATTCTATTTTTAATATTAATAATAATGAATTGAGCTGTCAATATAATTAACTGTTTTTACTTTTGAATAAATATTTAGGGCGGACGATAGGAGTGCCTTTCCCGCCGCGGGCCTCCAGCCTCTCATAGACAATTTGGATGGCGATCCCAACAGTTCGCGAGAGCCCAAAGAGTACGGTGTAATAGTCAGGATACGGAAATCCCGCCGCAGTGAGCAGAGTGCCCGACACGGCATCTACATTCGCATGGGGGTCCGCGATTTTTGGATTTTCGCTCAGCACTTTGGTGCCCTCCGTGCGGAGCAAGAGAGCGATTTTGACCAAAGGGTGATCTGGATAGTGTTTTTTGACAAATTCATACTGCACAGCTGCGCGGGGGTCCTCTACACGCAATACGGCATGGCCGAACCCAAAGACCAGTTGATTATTAGCTAGGCGATGGCGGATGAGCGCTTCGATTTGGGGTCCTGTCGCATCCTCTCCCACTTCCTCCAGCACTTCTCGGACAAATTCCAAGCAGTCTTGATTGGCCCTTCCGTGCCTAGGCCCAGCAAGAGCGCACATCGCAGAGGACATCGCCCCGTAAATGTCTTCTAAACTCGACGCGACGGCTTTTCCCACAAAAGTCGATAAATTCCCCCCGCCGTGGTCAAAATGCAAAATGTTGAAGAGTTTGAACGCCCGGGTGAGCTCTTCGAGATTGGCGCTTGGGACCTTGACCATGCGCGCGTAGTTTTCCATATAGCCAAGCTCGGGAAGCGGCTCTGGCGTCTCTCCCCATCCTGCATGATGGTTGATCACGACCGCCGCAAGGTGCGGGATCTTTGCGATGAGATTGAGACAGTCCTCCCGATAATCTTCTGTCGCCTCGTACATTCCCAAAACCAATAGCGCTGCTGAAAAGAGCTTCATCGGATGCCCTTGCCGAGGCAAACGCTGAACCGCTGAAACGACCTCTTTTCGGCATACCGCCCTTTTGCTCAAATCTTTTGCAAATGCTTCGACCTCGCCTTTCGAGCCCTGTTTGCCAAAATAAAGCAAGTAAATCACTTCGATCGGTTTCCAGTAGGCGATCTCAGGGATCGGCTTATCGATGTAATAGAGCCCTTTTTGAGGATCGACATGAGATGTCGTGCAGTACCCGACAGGAAACCCTCGAAGCCCCGTATCGAGCTTGTCTTTCGTAATCTGAAATAGCACTTCATCTTCCGGCATAAGCACCTAAAGTAAATGGGCGATCAACTGCCTTTCTTCGAGCAGTTCCTTCTCGGTCAATGCGATCTTGTTCTTGATAAACGGGTCCCAAGGGACATTTTTGACAATCTCCACTTTTCCGCCTCCCTTCGAGCGGCACGGGAAAGAAAAAATCAAATCGTCTTTGATCCCATAGGGATTTCCATGGGAAAATAGCGCAGAAGAAAACCAATCGCCATGCGGTGTAGGCATGATCAGCGAACGCATCGAATCGATCGCCGCGTTGGCCGCTGACGCCGCAGATGATTTTCCTCGGGCAGCAATCACACTCGCT
>JASHWX010000165.1 GCA_030043815.1 Candidatus Rhabdochlamydia sp. | reverse complement strand
ATGGCTGGTTTTCACATCAGGTCAACTTACTGACCATGGTGGACCACGCTCTTGGCAAATGGGGCAAAGGCCTCTGCTGGATCACTTATTTGTTTTTATTTTACGCGATTCTCGTCGCTTATATCTCCGGGATCGGAAGCCTGTGCGAGACATTTTTTAAGATCCCCGACTGGGTGGGCAGTGTGACCTTTGTCATTTTATTTGGATGGCTCATCTATCTCGGGACGCGCAAAGTCGATCTGTTCAACCGCGGGCTCATGTTTTTCAAAATCGGATTTTTCGTACTTCTCGTCATCATCGGCGCACGCTACATTAATCCTGCCTATTTGATGAGGACAGAGGCGGGCCACGCTCCCTCAGCGCTTCCCCTTCTTGTGATCGCGTTTGGGTTTCACAACATGATTCCCAGCTTAACGGCTTATTTGAAAGGGGATTTGAAGCGCGTAAGGACTACAATTATCGGCGGCAGTTTGATGGCGCTTGTCATTTATCTGATCTGGGAAGTGCTCGTCCTCGGCATTGTACCGTTGGGGGGAATTCTCGAAGCCCTGAGACTCGATCACGAAGCATCGCAAGCGATTGCTGCCGTCATCCAATCCAAATGGGTGAATCTATTTTCACAAGGGATGGCATTTTTTGCCTTGCTCACTTCTTTTCTTGCGCAAGGGTTGAGTTTAGTCCATTTTCTTGCAGATGGGTTGAAAATTAACTATAAGCAGCAAGAAAATTTTGGCCTGTGCGCATTAGCCCTTTTTCCTCCGCTCGTTTTATCATTGATTTATCCTCAGCTGTTTTTCAAAGCTCTTAATTTTGCTGGCGGTATTTGCGCTGTGATCTTGTTCGGCCTGCTACCCGTCGCCATGATCTGGAGAGGGCGATATCGCCTATTGGCCCCTGGGCCCCATCAAGTTCGCGGCGGCAAGATCGTCCTCGCGCTCATTTTCTGTTTTGCGCTGTTCATTTTCTCATTGCAACTCTCGAAGATGATATGACTTTCAAGCTAAGTACAGAATTTTCTCCATGCGGGGACCAACCTCAGGCGATCGAGCGGCTAAAGACAGGGATTGAGTCGGGCAAAAAATCTCAAGTCTTGCTGGGAGTGACGGGCTCTGGAAAGACTTTTACCATGGCCAATGTCATCCATCGCGTGCAGCGTCCGACGCTCATCATCGCCCACAACAAGACCCTCGCCGCGCAACTCTATCAAGAATTTAAAATGTTTTTTCCCGACAATGCAGTCGAGTACTTTGTTTCTTATTACGATTATTACCAACCCGAAGCTTACCTTCCGCGAACGGACACTTATATTGAGAAAGATCTCGCCATCAATGATCAGATCGACAGGATGCGCCTCAGCGCCACCCGGTCCCTTTTAGAACGGGAAGACGTCGTCATCGTCTCCTCTGTTTCATGCATTTACGGTCTGGGCCTTCCCGAATACTACAGTCAAATGGTCCTTTCGCTCAAAGTGGGGCAAAAATGCCGGCGCGATGATACGCTGATCCATCTCGTGCAAATGCATTACAAGCGCCATGATTTTGACCTGGCGCGCTCTACGTTTCGAGCCCGCGGCGATGTTCTAGATGTCATGCCCGCCTATGAAGAAAATCTCGCATACCGGATCGAGTTTTTCGGCGATGAGATCGAGCGTATCAGCGAGATCGATCCTTTGAGTGGCAAAGTGCGTGAGAGAATTGAACAAATCAGCATTTACCCCGGTTCGCACCACGTCACACCCGAGTCGGTGCGCTATGGAGCCATCGAAACGATCAAGCAAGAACTCAAAGAACGCGTTGCCTTTTTCGAGCAAGAAAAACGATATGTCGAAATGCAGCGGATCCATCAGAGGACGACCTACGACATCGAAATGATCAAAGAGATCGGTTTTTGCAAAGGGATAGAGAACTATTCGCGCCATTTCAGCCGCCGCTCCGCGGGCCAGCCTCCTCCTTGCTTGCTCGATTATTTTCCGCATGATTTTCTGCTCTTTATCGATGAATCGCACCAGACGCTGCCCCAATTGCATGCGATGTACAACGGCGATAGGTCAAGAAAAGAAGCCCTTGTCGAGTTTGGCTTCAGGCTCCCATCAGCATTTGACAACCGCCCTTTAAAATTTGAAGAGATTTATCGCCGCATCCACCAGGTCGTCTATGTCTCTGCAACGCCAGGGCCTTGGGAAATTCAAGAAGCGCATGGCGATGTCGTGCAGCAGATCATCCGCCCCACAGGCCTTTTGGACCCTGTCATTGAAGTCAAGCCAGCCACCTCTCAAGTCGATGATTGTCTTGAGCAGATCCGCCAAGAGACAGAAAAACGGGGGCGCGTCCTCGTCACCACGCTCACCAAAAAGCTTGCCGAAGATTTAAGCAAGTATCTCACTGACATCGGCGTCAAAGCCAAATACCTCCACTCCGACATCGAGACCTTAGAGCGCGTCCAGATCATCAACGATCTGCGCCGCGGGATTTTCGATGTTCTCGTCGGCATCAACTTGCTCAGGGAAGGGCTCGATATTCCCGAAGTGTCTTTAGTCTGCATCCTCGATGCGGATAAGGAAGGATTTTTGCGCAGCGAAACTTCTTTGATCCAAACATGCGGAAGAGCGGCTCGCAATCTCAATGGCCGTGTGATCATGTACGCCGACAACATGACCCAATCGATCGCCAAAACACTCGAGATCACAAGCGAGCGTAGGAAATTGCAAGAAGAATTTAACAAAAAGCATGGCATTACTCCGCGCTCGGTGCGCCGGGAGGTCATCGAGGATCTGGCCGAGACATTCGGCGAGATGGCTCAAACTCTTCACGAAGAAGACCCCAGCGCCCCATCGCGCCTCTCAGCAGATGATGTCGAAGAGAAGATCAAAGACTATGAAATCGAAATGCGCCGCGCCGCCAAAGAGCTTCGGTTCGAAGACGCTGCCCATTTCCGCGACCTCCTCCAACACTATCAAAAGCTCCGTATCTATGAATAAGTTCATCCTTCTGCTCTTATTTCTCATCCTCCCGTTTCAAAAATGCCATCACATTTTCAGCCGCTTTGCCCAATCGATCACCCCTGCCGATTTGACAATCCCCACGTTCTTTTCAAAAAAACTCCACTTTTATTTTAGCGATGCGCTGATCCTAGCCCTCATGGCCCTCCTTCTTGTCCGTCTTCCATTACGACTTTTTTGGGAAGGGCCCTCCAAATACCTTCTCGCGATCATCGCCGTTTCATTTGCATCGGTAGCCTGTTCATTTGCAGCGCATTACCCTCTTCAATACTTAAGAGTCCTAGAATTTTCTCTCGTCCTATTCCTCTTTAATGCGATCGTATGCTCTTTTGAGCCTCATCAATTTACATCATGGCTTCGCACCTTTGCCTGGATGATCCTCTTTCTCTCTTTGTTTGAGAGCGCGATCGCCGTCCTTCAATACTTCAACCAGAGCGCCCTTGGACTTAAAATTTTAAATGAAAGCAGCCTTAAAGGAACACTTGCGCTCCTCAATCCGGAAAAGCAGCTTTGGTGGATTGATCGATGGCTTGGGCGCACAACAGAAAGTGTATTCTTAAGCCGCGCTCATGGAACTTTCGGGCATCCCAATATTTTCGGCGGGTTCATTTTGCTCAGCATTCTCAATACCCTATATCTTTACTTTTTAAGCTCTAAAAATTTTCACCGCATCGCCTTGCTCCTCGCCCTGTTTTTGCAAATCTTTGCTCTTTGCGTGAGTTTTTCCCGCTCGGCGATTTACGCGTTTGTCATTTGCATTTCCCTCTTTGTCGGGTTGTGTTGG
>JASHWX010000164.1 GCA_030043815.1 Candidatus Rhabdochlamydia sp. | reverse complement strand
GAGCACAATTCGCAGAACTCAACAAACAAATAACAAAAGCAAATAAAATGTGCATAATTATTGAAAATAATCCTGCTGGTACACTATACTTCTTCTTTTTTCGACCCCAACTCCTTATCTATAAAAAATGTTTAAATTTCCGCCCACCATTATTTTGCGCCACCGGAAAGAAAATCTGAAAAAATGCAGTCTGCGAGGGCTTGAACAGAGGCCGGACTGCCTCTTCTTCACCTATCCCAAAGAGAGCCTCCCCGATCTTACCCATTATTTTCTTCTCACTCTCGACGCACCGCCCCTCTCCAAGGCTGACCGCGATGGGGGGATCTTTTTGATCGACGGCACCTGGCGCTATGCCGCCCTCATGGAGCGGCAGCTCCCCCGGCCCCATCTTTTCCAAAAACGCAGCCTTCCAGCCAATTACCGGACAGCGTATCCCCGCCGCCAAGAGGACTGCCCCCTCCCTTCCCAAGGGCTCTCCTCCGTGGAAGCATTGTATCTCTCGTACATCATTCTAGGCCGAGACCCCTCTGGAATCCTGGACCATTACTATTGGAAAAATGACTTTTTCAAAATAAATCAGCTTTGAGATATCATTTTCCCGAAAAATTTCTTAGGAGTTAACCATGGCAGTTGCAGCCACTCAATCCTTGCCTCAACGATTCCGCGAAGGGGTATTAGAAAAGATGATCCGCAGCTCAGATTGCGAACTCGAGTGGAAATCGATCATGTATAAGTCAGCAGCGGTCAGCACGGTAGTCGCCTGGGTCTCCCTTGCCCTCGGTGGATTGATTGTAACGGGTTTTTTCTCTCCGATATTGCTCCCCGTGACTGGCATCGGAATGATCCTTTTATATTTTCCTGCGAATTACGTTTCTGACAAATTAGACGCGCAATACATGATCAATGAATATTTTTTGCATAAAAGGCGCGAGGTTAGACGTCATTATCAAGATTTGACCGCGATGCACCCCGTGGATATCCAGAATCTATTGACCAGTAAAAGAATCAATTGGCAGCAGATCCCTGGGATGAGCGAGCAAAGGCTCGAAGAAATTAAACCTTTACTAGCGTATTATCTCCATTCTGAAAGAGAGTTTGAAGAAATTCAAGAATATGCACAAACACTCAATCGCTTAAGTGATCAAGAGCAAATTGCCAAATGCGAACGACTCAGCTTGAGCGCAAAGATTGAACGGGCGTATCTCCATGCAATGATCTCGCACCATCCCGACCATATCGGCAATTTGAATGAATTGGGCACATTGTCAAATCCCGGAGCCGAACCCTTTTTTATTTTCAATAACCCGGCAATTCCACCTCTGACCAATCATCATATCAGACAGCTAAGCTGCACGGAAATCGGCCAAAGGCTGTCCCTTGCGATGAATTAGAGTTTGTCTCTGTGGTGAAAATTATCATTTACGCAACAAAGCCCAGACAGACTCTTAGAATAAGGGATTGATAGTTTGAGCCTGGCCGCCTTTGGCAATGTGATTCGGTCCTTGTTCCCAATGCTTGTCATCGCGTAGAAATTTAAACTCAAATTCTCCGCAATCCGCAGGCATTTCATAGATATGCTTGCCATCGACTTGGGACAACTCAATGCCTTTGTCCCAGCTCATATTAGGCCCTGTGCCGCGAATGAAAAGTTTGCAGTTGCCTGCATCAAAATTAACAGTGATGGGAGTTTTGGGCCTTTGGCCCCAAGCAAACTTGTTGAAAATCAGTGCGACCATTTTTTTATAATTTTCAAAACCCTTGGGGTCATAATCGATTTCTAAATCAAAGAGTGCGTCATCTACCCGGAATTGAACGCGGCCCTCTGGCTTCATAAGAGACAGCGGAAGCCAAAAAGACAGATTTTCATCCCCATCAGGACGAGAAGCTTCAGCGATTGTTTTCACTCTCGACGAGAAAGAGCTTCCATCTGCTTTAGAGCTCAAAGCTTTATACAAAGCAGTTGCCTCGATCTGATTGTCAATTCGAGCAATTGTCCAGCGGCCTTCAAGATTTTCCAGACGAGAATAGAATGAATCTTCAGACGGAAGGTTATTTTCTGCCGCTCTCAAGAGCCGAACATCAATATCTAAATTTAATTTGCCAGTATAAGTTATTCTTGCTGCCATAATTACCTCCAAATTATTAATATTTTAACATTTTATATAAATTTAATCAAATTAAATAAATTTTTACGAACTCTCTTGAGGGCTTGACTTTTTTGGAGTTTTTCTAATAATTAGAACTATTAATGACGAATAAAAATTATCCATTTGAAGTTCATCAGCTAGCGATCAACAAAATCGACCCCGACGCCTTGTACGTCATGGAAAAGCTGCGCGCCCATGGCCATACCGCATACCTCGTCGGCGGAAGCGTGCGCGACTTGCTTCTCGAGAAAAAACCTAAAGATTTTGATATTTCCACCTCGGCCGAACCGGAGCAAATTAAACAAATTTTTCGCAATTGCATCCTGATCGGCCGCCGCTTTAGGCTCGCCCACATCCGTTTTGGCAAAAAAGTGTTGGAAGTCTCGACATTCCGCTCCGGAGACAACGAGAGGGATGAACTGATCATTCGCGACAACGTCTGGGGCAACCCTGAAGAAGATGTGCGCCGTCGGGATTTTACCATCAATGGTCTGTTTTACGATCCCGCCACGCAAATGATCATCGACTATGTCGGCGGGTATCCCGATCTGCAAAAAAAAATCTTGCGGACGATCGGCCAGCCTTTCATCCGATTCCGGCAAGATCCCGTGCGCATGCTGCGGCTGCTTAAATTCCAGGCCCGTTTTGGTTTCGAGGTCGACTCTGCCGCGCGGATCGCCCTTCTCGAATGCCGTCAGGAAATTGTCAAAAGCTCCCCTGCACGCATTCAAGAAGAACTCCTACGCATGCTCGAATCGGGCGCCGCCGAGTCATTCTTTCGATTAATGACAGAACACGGCCTTTTACATTTGATGATGCCCGCTTTTGGAGAATTCATGGAATCTGCCCAAGGTGAAGGAGTGCTTTCCTACCTCAAAGAAATCGATACGACATTTCATGAACCGCCCCACCCCCTTTTGCCCAGGCCGGTACTGCTTTCCTGCCTTGCCTTCCCTCTCATGGAAAAACGGATCCAGACACGCTACTCGGATCGGGAAAGATTGCCCCATCTCGGCGAGATCGCAAAAGAAGCCAATGAACAAATCCACGAGATCTTTTTACCTTTCTTCCATCTCTCGCGGCGGATCAAAGGAAGCATGATCTCCATTTTGACATCCCAATACCGCATCACGCCGTTAGAAAAGAAAAAAGGGCGGAGGATTCGCATCCCTAACGACCCAGAATTTTTCAATGCATTGAAATTTTTCGAAGTCCGCTGCGCCCTAGAGCCCTCGCTTCAAACCATTTGGGAAGAATGGAGCGCTGCCGTTCAAGCTCCCGCTGCCCAGATGCCTCCTCGCAGACGCCGTCGAAGGCGTAAACCCAAGAGGGAATAATGTTCGCTTACGTCGGTCCAGACATTTCTTCGGGACCTCTCCCGGCCCTCTTTTATTTTGCCCTTTCGGCAGAAGACAGCCTTCACCTCGACCCTTACAACCAGCCCGTCGCTTATCTGTCACCGCTTCCCATGCGCATTTTTTCCATGACATTGCCAGGCCACGAAGGTGGATCCCCCCCGACGCAGGCCCTCGAAATCTGGGCCGCAGAAATTTCTCGCGGAAATAATATCATTAGAAATTTTGTCGGCAACGTGAAATCCACCGTAGAATCTCTGCTTGAGAAAAATGTTCTCGTCCCCGAAAAGATCGCAGTCGCTGGCCTTTCACGCGGGGCATTCATCGCTGCCCATGCCGCCGCTGCCATCCCTGAATTCAAATGGCTTCTGGGATTTGCTCCTCTCACCCAATTAAGCTATGCCAAAGAGTTCCAGACCATTACCCATACTCCGCTCGTGCAGTCTCTTTCCCTCATGCATCTCGCTGAAATGCTCTCCGAGCGCAGCGTGCGATTTTACATCGGCAATCACGATACCCGCGTCTCAACGCGCCTATGCTTTGATCTGATCGATACCCTCTCTCAAACAGCTCATCAAAAACGGGTCCGCTCTCCCCAAATTGAACTCATCATCGGCCCATCCATCGGGATCCAAGGCCATGGCACGTCAAAAGAAGTGTTCCATCACGGCGCACAGTGGATCGCCGAAAAATTGAAGGCCATCGATGTCGTGTGATCTCTTCATTTTTGCCGGCGAAAAAAGCGGCGATCTCCACGGAGAAAAGCTCATCAAAGCGCTGCGCGGACACTCCCCCGGCCTCCGCATCGCAGGCGTCGGCGGCCCGCGCATGCGCTCTGAAGACATGGATTGCATTCTTCCCATGGAAGAATTTCAAGTGATGGGATTCATCGACGTCTTTTGCGAACTTCCCAAACTCATCCGCCATTTTCATTTCATCACAGCTGAAATCCTGCGCCTTAAACCAAAAGCCGTCATCACCATCGATTATCCCGGCTTCAACTTACGCTTGGTGAAACGCCTAAGAAAAAGGGGATATGAAGGAAAGTGCATCCATTTCATCTGCCCATCCGTTTGGGCATGGGGGAAAAAAAGAATTCCCCTCATGGCAAACACTCTCGATCTCCTCCTTTCCATCCTCCCCTTCGAAAAAGAACTCTTCTCCACCACTTCTCTTCCCGTCTCCTACGTCGGCCATCCCCTCGTCGAGCGAATGAACACCTACACTTACAAACCTTTTCCCCAAGACAAAAAAGTGATTGCCCTTTTCCCCGGAAGCCGCAAAAAGGAAATCGAAAACAATCTCCCGCTCCAACTCGATGTCTGCCGCGAAATACCTCATGTTTGCATTGCCCTCTCCGTCTCCGAAGAAAGGTTTCGCCCGCTTATCCTCGGCATCGTCAAACAAAAAAACCTCGACGTCACCCTTGTCCCCTCCGATTATTCCTACGAACTGATGCGAGCAGCCCACATTGCCATTGCCAAATCAGGCACCGTCACCCTCGAGCTTGCCCTGCACCGCGTCCCCACCGTCGTCATGTATAAAATCCGCCCCTTAGACGAGTTCATCGCCCTTCAACTCTTCCGCATCCGCCTTCCCTTCTATTGCCTCGTCAACATCATCGCCCAAAAGCAAATCTACCCCGAACTCTTCGGCAGCCGCCTCACATACGATAGCTTGAAATCACACACCCTCCAACTTTTCGACGATAAAAACCGCACTCGCATCCAACAAGAGTGCACCGAACTCATTTACCAACTGAGCGATTTGAAAACAGGCGAAGAGAGTGCGGAAAAGATCTTTCAATTATTGAATAGCTCGTCACTATAGACATGTCTATAGTGACCTTTCCCTAACTTTTTAATAGCATCTAACCCATCATTCCCTTAAAATAGCCTCTATGGAAAATTTAAAGGTATATGTTGACAGACTGAAAGGGGGCGTGAGCCATAAGGTCGATGAAACGCTGACCCCTGATTTTCTCGATGTGGACGATGAGGAGATTCTCTTTGACGACCCTGTGCACATCCAAGGGGAGGTGTACCTCGCCGAAGAACATCTGGTCGTCCACCTCAATATCGATACCTCGGTGTATCTTCCCTGCTCAATTTGCAACGATGCTGTTTCTTTGCCCGTCGGGGTTAAAAATATTTACTTAACAATCCCCCTTTCAGAAATTAAAGGCGCCATTTTTGATTTGAAGGATGAAATCCGCGAATCTATTCTCCTGCAAGTACCTCTCTTTGCGGAATGCAACGCAGGGAAATGTCCGGAACGGGAAAATATTAAAAAATTTTTAAGGACAAGCGACGACGCCCATTTTCCTTTTGCAGATTTAGATTAAAAGTTGTATATTCGTCATTTTATATGGAGAATCGACATGGCAGTTCCACGTAACCGAACTTCTAACGCACGGAAAAATTCACGCCGTGCCCATCATGCAAAAAAACCGAAGAATGCAACGGCTTGCCCTAATTGCTCTAACCCGCGCATCGCGCACAGAATTTGCCCCCATTGTGGTTTTTATGCTGGACGCGCGGTGATCCATGCGAGGGAAGAATAAAATTAAAGTTGGTGTCGATCTGCTTGGAAGCGACATGCGCCCAAGCGATCTTCTCGAGGCTGTCCTCATATTTTCCAAAGAGCTTAAGCCTTCCGTTCACTTGATTTTGTTTGGAATGCCCGTGCACTTTGGCCGCCGGCGCCCCCCGAACAATGTGACGTTTTACCCCGTCAAAGAAGCGATCGAGATGGACGATGCGCCGCTTGCCGCCATCCGAAAGAAACGCAATTCTTCAATCTGCCTTGGGATTAAACAATTAAAAGAAGGCGAGCTCAACGCCTTCATCTCCGCCGGGAATACCGGCGCGCTGATGGGCTGCGCAAAACTCACCCTCCCCGCACTTGCAAAAGTCGAGCGCCCCGCTCTTTTGACCCTTCTTCCCACCCGTAAAAATGAAATCGCCGTCCTCGATGTGGGAGCGAACACCACATACAAAGCCAAGCACCTTGTCCAATTTGCCGCCATGGGAGTCGCTTATCAGCGCAGCCGCGGCGTAAAAGTCCCCAAAGTCGGACTCCTCAACATCGGCTCAGAGGCCAAAAAAGGCACCCCTGAACTCCAGGAAGCCTACCATCTGCTTCAAAAGAAAAGCCCTTCCCATACCTTTGTTGGAAACATCGAAGGTCGCGATGTCTTCCAAGGAGAAATTGATGTCCTCGTCACAGACGGGTTTACAGGAAATGTCTTTCTCAAAACGGCCGAAGGGATCGCCAGCGTCATCTTGGAAGAGATCGAAACATCGATCTACAATAAAGGCGTACTAGCGGAAATGCGCAGCCGCCTGCACTATGCCGAATATCCGGGCGCCCTCCTTTGCGGGGTCGACGGCATCGTCATCAAGTGCCACGGCAATGCCAGCCCTCAAAGCTTGACGCGCAGCATCGTCACGGCACATAGGCTCATCGAGCATTCTTTCCTTGAAAGGGTTGCAGACGAGTTGAAAAATTAATTTAATAGAAAAAGAAGTCGGAATCAACTATCATTTTGTGTAGACATTAGAGCCAGTTGCAAAACTCCAGCACATGGAAAAAACGATGATTTTGAGTCGGTTTGCCAGTTGCGTCAGCGACAAAAGCCCCGCACCCGAGCACATACTCAAATGGAGTAGGGCTCGGGTGCGCGGCGGCAAAATGACTCAAAAGGGCGTTTTTGCCATGCACTGGAGTTTTGCAACTGGCTCATTATAAAATTTATTTACGGAGATCTCATGTACGAAATTCTCCTCAACGTCGAATCGAAAGAGATCCGCTACGCCGTCCTTAAGAATGGGACCCTTTACGATCTGATCATTGAAAGAAAGAAAAACCGGCAGCTTGCGGGCAATATCTATCGCGGCAGAGTGACCAATATTTTGCACAACATTCAATCCGCTTTCATCGATATCAATGAAGGCGAGAACGGCTTTATCCACATTTCCGACATCTTGGAAAATACGCAGAAGTTCCAGGAAATGTTTGAAATGGACTTCGATTGGGATTTGGATATCTCCAAACAATCGCATAAGCGCAAAGAGACCGATATCTCAAAGATCTTGAAAAGCGAGCAGCCTGTACTCGTCCAAGTGGTGAAGGAGCCTATCGGGACAAAAGGGGCCCGCCTTACCTCCAATATCTCTATCCCAGGCCGATACCTCGTTCTACTCCCCAACACACCCCATCGCGGCGTATCGCGCAAGATCGAAGACGCAGCTTCCCGCGAGCGGCTGAAAAAGCTTATCCGCGCCTTTGAGATGCCCAAAGACATGGGCCTCATCTGCCGCACCGCGAGCGTCAACGCAACGCCGGAAATGCTGATCGACGAAGCGAATGAGCTGCTCAAGACTTGGCAAAATATCGTCGAAAATTTCCATAAAGCGACCAAGCCCACATGCCTCTATGAAGAATCCGATCTCATTAAACGCGCTGTCATGGCCGCCGTCGACAAAAAATTCGACCGCCTGCTCGTTGACGATTACGCCACTTTTCAAAGATGCAAGCGCATCTATGAGAAATACAGTAACGAGCACGCTTTGAAGATCGAGATGTATCGGGATAAAGTCCCGATGTTCGAGCGGTTCAATGTCGAAAAGGAAATCGACCGCGCCCTGCGCCGCAAGATTTGGCTGCCTAGCGGGGGATACCTTTTCTTCGACCGCACTGAAGCCATGTACACGATCGATGTCAACTCCGGGCGCAGTACTTCGCAAAGCGGCATCTCCGATGTCGAAGAGGCCCTTGTGCACATCAACATGGAAGCAGCCGAAGAGATCGCCCGCCAACTCCGCATCCGCAATGTCGGCGGCCTCGTCATCTGCGATTTCATCGATATGCGCTCGCGTAAAAATCAGCGCCGCGTCCTCGATCGATTAAAAGAAGCGATGAAGGACGACTCGGCCAAATGCACAATTTTAGGGATGAGTGAATTTGGCCTTGTCGAAATGACCCGCCAGAGAAGCAGGGAATCTTTGACGCAGACCATGTTCACAAACTGCCCCTATTGCAACGGCAGCGGCATGATCAAGAGCCACGAGAGCGTCTCTGTAGAAATCGAGCGCGCGCTCAAGAAGCTGATCAACCAGCAGCAGCAGTTTGGATTAGAGCTCGTTTCCCATCCCGATTTGGACCATTTTTTGGGACACCAAGACAAAGACTATTTGCGTAAATTCGCACAAAAACTCAATGCGGAACTCCGCTTCGGCATTAACGACACCCTTCACCTCAATGAGTTTGAATTTTATTCGACGATCAATGGAAAAAAGCTCGACGTCTAATGCATTTTTCGCTCGGCTTAACGACTATATCGAGGAAGGATCCATCCCTCCGAAGTATGGCGACATCATCGAGAAATTTTATCTTTGCTACCAAGAAGCCATCGGCCCCGATACGCCGAATGCGGCTTTTCTGCAATTCTTAAGTTTGATCAAGCAGCAGTGCCTCGAGCCATTCCAATTTCAGCCCTACCACGCACATCTGCGCAAGCCGTTTGACTATTATCAATTCGGCATCGACATGCTAAAACCTCTCATGGATGAGTCTCAATCGACTCTCGCCGGGATGGATTCTTTAAAAGAGATCGCTCTTTTTATCGAAAAAGGGGATAACGTGATCTTTCTCGCCAATCATCAAACAGAAGGCGATCCTCAAGCGATCAGCGTTCTTCTCGAAGACACCTATCCCAAATTAGCGGAGGAGATGATTTTTGTAGCTGGCGAGCGCGTCATCACCGATCCGCTCGCCGTCCCCTTTAGCATGGGACGAAATTTACTTTGCATTTATTCCAAGCGCTATATCGATCATCCCCCTGAGCAAAAGCTCAAAAAACAACTCCACAACAAACGCACGATGGAATTGATGAGCCAGCTGTTGAGCGAAGGCGGCAAAGCGATCTATGTCGCGCCGAGCGGCGGGAGAGACCGCCCTAACGCTGACGGGATCGTGGAGGTCGCTGCCTTCGACCCCCAAAGCATTGAAATGTTCTACCTCATGTCCGAGAGGGCAGGCCACCCCACCCATTTTTATCCCATGACCCTCAAGACCTATGAGCTTCTGCCCCCTCCCCAAACCATCCAAGTCGAGCTCGGAGAAGCAAGGACCATTAAACGCGCAGGGGTCCATCTCGCGATCGGCCCGCGCATCGACATGGAGCAATTTCCCGGCGCCGACTCGAAAGACAAGCATGCGCGCAGGTCCTCCCGCGCAAACTTCATCTGCGAGCTGGTCCGCCGCGATTATGCCCAGTTTCCGTGCATCTTTTAATAGTCGTCGCCTGATGAAAAGAGCACTCGGCACGCAGGGGGTTTTGTTCTTGGGACTAGAGGAGATATTTTTTGCATGAGATTCATGAGCGCCTTGTGGGATGCAGGGGATAGTTCTCTATCGTGTGTGTTTCTTGAAACGACTTGTGTAATTCTTTCAAATACTTCCTGCATCTCCGGCGGAGCATTGCTATAATCTGGCAGATTCAATGCCAATTCCTTTAACACTTTTTGATCATCGGAAGAGCCGCTTCGCGAATGCGCCTGGACTTGTTGCAGCCAGGACATGAGATCAAGCCTAGCGGACATCGCTGAAAATGCAGGTGAACTGCTGAAATCAAAGGGTGTAGTGCTGACAGGTGGTGTAGCCATAATTATCTCCTCGTGGATTTGAATATCTCTAGCCTTTCCTCGACTGCAACAAGCAGTTCGGGATAGGCCGAAACAAGATATTTTTTTAAAGATTTAGATTGTTCGCCGTTCCAAAGGGGAAGGACAATCTCATGCATCCGCTTCATCATTTTGTCGATGCCGCGGGAAATAGCAGGTCGTGCGATCCCGCCTTGGTCCAGGTCTTTTCGGATATTTTTCAATGCATCAAGTGCGAGGTCCACCCTTTCTTCATCATCGCAAAGAGAGCAAAGGGCAGTAGAGATCGCTTTAGCCACGTTGGCTGCAAGCAATTTCGGAAATTCGGGATCAGCTAAATGGGTTGTCAAGAAAAGATGATAGGCTTTTTTGTCTACGCCGCTTTCAATCAATTTCGATGGCACTCCATTATCAATTGCAACAAGCGCGGGCATTTCCGACTCGCCCCCGGACCAGACAATCAACGCATTTCCCAGATTAGACCCTTCGCTGGAAAGGACATAAGCGCCATTTAACGGATCGACCTGAAAGAATCGGTCGACGTTTCCAAGAACAAGGTCCAGCAGAGCTAATTTAGCGATGCGGGAAAACAGCTTGATCTTTTGCGCATCGGAAAGATCGGCATATTTTCTCAATGCAAAGTCAAAGAGGTCGGCGCCGCCGATCTTTTCCATTAACATCACTTGGGTATCTTCCGGTTTGATCTTTGGATCAAAGGAACGAATGAGATCTTGAAATTTTTCGTTCATTTTTTTGGCTTCGTCAGATGAAAGGATAGTCGTCGAACAGTTCACATCTTCATGAACGCCGTCCTTGAGATCGATCATCGCTGTTTTAGGAGCAGAAAAAGCATAACTCTTTGCTTCCAATGCAAATCTTTTCGCAATGGCATCGTAGAGATGAGTGCAGGCAGCTTCCTTATTGCTCCATTTGAGGACAAATTGGTGCAATGTCGATGCTTTGAACGATATATCGGGACGCGTATAGGAAACAAGAAATGTCGGACCGTAATCCCCCCGATTGGATTTTTTCAGCGGTTCGATTTGGATCGAGTTTGCATCGCGTATAATACGCAGAGCGTATTCTGACAAAGCATCGCCACTTTGAGAACTAACGATATCGTTTCCATAAATAGAAGAAACGTTGCACGAGCGAAATTTAGAATCGAGCTCCTTGAGTTGAGTCAACAGAAAGTCTTTAGCTTCTTCTAAAGGGCGGGGGTTCTTGAGAAACTCGCGACCCATGCAGCTCAGCTTCTCGACCACTTGATGGCGCAGTCTGCTCTTAGGCAATGCATGATTGAGCCTGACCAATCGTTCCAGCGTACCGATTGTCCGGTAGACTTGAGGCGCATCTCCAAAAATGGGTAATGAAGTCATAAATTTTAATATTGTTTTTATTTAACTGCGTTAATATTAACAGTTTTATGATTAAAAGTAATTAACTTTTACACTTCTTTATATAATTAAAATTTTAATTTACCAGATTGCAAAATTCTCCTATCTTAAGGCATGATGAAAGTTTGACCAAGGAGCTAACCCGATGAATCTCTATAAAGTGTGCGTATCCCTTGCCATCTTAAGCGCCTCGCCGGTGATTTCTGAGGAAACAGCAGTTTATAGGGTCGTAGAAGACCAAGCGACGCTGCCCATTTTGAATCCTGCCTTGGAAGGGCGTAGGGTAGAAAAGCTCCTCTTGGACAACGGCCTTGAGGTCCTCCTCATCTCTGATCCTGGCGCCGATCAGTCGGCTGCAGGTGTTGCTGTAGGGTCGGGGTCGTGGGAAGATCCGAAAGAATACCCTGGGATGGCCCACTTTTTAGAGCACATGCTCTTCATGGGGACGGGCGCCTATCCGAATGAATTTGAGTACATGCAATTCATCACCGACCACGGCGGCAAGGTCAATGCGTTCACAGCTTCCGACCGCACGTGCTACATGTTCTCTGTTAATAATGACGCGTACGAAGAATCGATCGACCGCTTTTCCCACTTTTTCATCGACCCTCTCTTTTCCCCTAATTGCATCAATCGGGAGTTGCTCGCCGTCGATCAAGAACATGCGAAAAATATCGAGCACGATGGCTGGCGCCAATACATGATCCTGAAAGAAAGCGGCAATCCTCTGCATCCTAACTGCGCGTTTTCGACGGGCAATGCGCAAACGCTATCGGGCATTCCTCAATCTGCCCTGCGAAAATGGTACGAAATGCACTACAGCGCCAATCAGATGCATCTCGTGATGATTTCTCCTCTCACGATTGAAGAGATGCGGTCTTTAGCTGTGCAAGATTTCTCGAAGGTTCCAGCATTCGATGTCAAACATAAAGACCTTCCCGTTCAATTGACCTCCGCCAAGCAGCGCGGGCATATGATTTTCATCAAGCCGGTCAAAGACATCAAGCAGCTCTCCCTTAATTGGGAAGTGCCCCGCGAATTTGCTGAAGATATCGATCGAAGGGCCCCGGATCTCGTCGCGTATGCGCTCGGCCAAGAGGGAGAAAACACTCTCACCCAAGTGCTAAAGAATGAAAAGATCGCAGAAAACGTCCGGGTGGGGTGCGATCGATTAAGCAAGGAAAGCCTTTTTTTCACTGTCGATATCGCACTGACCGATTACGGCATGACGCAAGTCGATACGGCCATTTTGCGCGTCTTTCAAGCCATTGCACGCTTGAAAACGACAAGCTATCCGCCTCATCTATTTGATGAAATGCAGACAATGGCCAAATTGCGATATCAATATCAATCCCGCGACGATGCTTTCAGCACGATCATGAACATCGCTTCTGAAATGCCCTATGAGGATCTCGAGACCTATCCTCAAAAGACAAAAATCCCTACCCAATTTGATCCAGGGTTCATCCAATCATTTGTAAGCAGCCTCAAAGCTGAGTCCTGCGTCTACTTTGTCCTCGCTGATCCGTCTAAAACCGGCGTCCCCATGGAGACAAAAGAAAAATGGATGAATGCCGAGTACAGCATCAAGACCGCTGCGCAGACACGCATTGTCGCTTGGAACAATGCCGAGCCCATCGATGCGATCCAATTGCCCCCGCAAAACCCCTATCTGCCCAAGAATCTCGCATTGAACGACAGCCCGGCTTCAGAGAATCCTATTCTCCTCAATTCAGGGGAAGGATGCAGCATTTATTACTCCAAAGATACACGCTATAAAGTCCCTGAGATCGCCTTTATCTTCGGCTTTAAAACCCCGCTGCTTGACAACACCGCCAAATCCCAAGTCCTTGCCGACCTCTACTTAAGATCGCTGACAGAAAAACTCTCTTCGCAGCTCTCTTTGGCCTCAAGCGCGGGTTTAAGCACGCGATTTTATACCGAGGATTACGAGTTGAAGGTGGGCATTTTTGGTTATAATGATAAAGCCCCTTTGCTCTTAAATGAGATTTTCAGCGCATTTAATTCGGTCGCCCCCTCCAAAGAGGAATTCGAGATCTACCGCACTTCGATTGCCTCCGATTACGACAACGCCTCCAAAGAGCTTCCCGTTAAGCAAGCGATGCAGCAGCTCGATAGCATCCTCTTTCACAAAGCGACCGAGCAAGAAAAGCTCGCTGCCATCAAAAAAATCGGGTATGAAGATTTCATTGAATTTTCAAAGTCGCTTTTCCAAACGGCATTTACTGAAGGCATCCTTTACGGCAATATCAGCAAGCAAGAAGCATCTGAGCTCTGGAGCGGCTTAAAAGAAGAATTGAATTCTCAACCTTACCCCGCTCAGAACCACGTAAAGAAAAAAGTGCTGTTGTTATCCGAAAAGTACGGCCCCTACAAGATCGTTCAAAACACTGAGCGCCAAGGAAGCGGCGTTCTGTTGTTGCTTCAAGAAGGCCACTTCACGTTTGAGCGCAAGGCCATTCAGCAAATCTTAGGCTACGCGCTGACCGATGCCTTCTTCGATACCCTCCGCACGAAGCAGCAGACCGCATACATCGCGAAGGCATGGAACACAGAAGAAGAGCGCCAGCTCCTGCAATTTTTTGCCGTGCAGTCGAGCACCCATCATCCTGTCGACCTGCTCGCGCGCTTCGAGCTGTTCTTGGAGAGCTTTGACAAGAACTTGACAGTGCAAATTCCCGAAGGGCGCTTTGAAAGCATCCGCTCCACCCTCATCACGTTATTGAAAATGCCGCCGGAAAACATGCCGGGCATGGCCTCTCAACTCGACGATCTCGCATTTGAGTATCACGACTTTAAATGGATTGATAAGAGAATCGAGAGTTTAAAGAATTTGAGCTACGAACAATTCACGACCATTGCCCATCAGCTCCTCTCGCGCAACAATCCGCGCCGATTGGCTGTTTTGATGGAAGGCGTGATCACACCGGAAAATGACTTCCACTACCAGCAAATCGCCAAAGAGGAAGTCTATAATTTCGGGACGTTTCACTCAGTCAAATAAAGATGATACGCAAATACTTGCCCCTCATCCCCTTGATTCTGATCCTAGCCGCCATCCTTGTGTTTTATCTTGGGGGGTACCACCGATTGCTGACCTTTGAGGCAATCAAGCACGAGCATTTCAAGTGGTCAGAATACATTAGAATGCATCCCGTTCTCTCGGCATTTTATTTCATCGCTTTGTATTCCGTGTCTGTCCTATTGGTGATCCCTGATGCGACCATTTTGACAATTTTGGCAGGCTTTTTGTTTCCACTCCCGCTTGCTATCCTCTACTGCGCCGTTGCAGAAACGATCGGAGCGACGGGGTTTTTTCTTGCGGCCAGGACGGCGTTTCCCAACATCGATCTTTTTAAAAAATGGCTCCCTCGTATCCACGGATGGGATGAAAAATTTAAAGAGTACGAAATCTCGTCTTTGCTCTTTTTACGCCTGTCCCATCTTCTTCCATTTTGGATTGTGAACCTAGCTGCTGGAATTTTTCAGGTCAGAATTTTTACGTTTGCGTGGACGACATTAGTAGGCGTTCTTCCACTCGTGACCTTCCTTTCGATCGGCGGGCAAGGGCTATCGCATTATTTTCTTTTTTATACGCATTTTTCGATTAAAGAGATTTTCACGCTGAAAGTGAAAATCGCGCTCATCGGCCTAGGGTGCCTTTCCCTGATTCCTTTATTTGTCACGCATTGGAAGAAAAAGAAGAAAGGCTGAGCGTCTATACCCAAATTTTCAGGTTGTTTGGGTATTAAATGTCTAGATCGCGGCTGCTGCGCAAGATTTTCACGCCGAAGAGCCAAGAGATGGCTTTGATGATTTCCCCTAAAATCCCAAAGGCGATGTAAGCGATGCCGCCCCAAAGGCGCCTCATCCCTTCATACCCCCCTCGCTGAGAATTATCGAGGCAATTATTGAGTTCTTGAGGATCTTTAGTCTGATAGGTTGGGTTTGTGTTATCAAAAATGCGATAAGCATGCAGATAAAACACAGAAATTTCCTTATTGTTGTGGTCCACTTCTTGAAGCTGGACTTTCACATCTGGGTGGGTGATGCCCCAGCCTACGTGCTTGCCGCCGACTTTATCGCAAGGATCCCGTTCCATACGGTTAATTTGTATGTACAAGGGGTCTTCCGGCCGGCGCGGCATGTTGTTCATCGCTGCCGCTGCTTGTTCTGCGACGTCATCCGGCGTGCTCGGATCGTTATAGAAAGTGGCCTGGTTGATCTTGTCAAAGTGCTTAGCGAGCAAGTACTGCGCATGGGTGCCGCCAAGACTATAGCCTGCAATGGAAATCTTTTGATTCCCGCGTCTAAAACGGGGGTCTTGCATGAGGAGGTGATCGAAAAGAGATTCCGCAGCCTTCCAACCATCTTCGCCCACGCTAGGTTGAACATCGTTGCGGTACGTTTCGAGGGCATCTTCGCCGGAAAGGGCCCATTGGGAAGGGCGGAAAAGGATCAGAGGTTTTAAATGGCTGTCGCGAGCAGCGGGTCTTAGTGCATAAGCAACTAATCCATCCCCGGTCGCAATTTTACGATGCACTTTGTAGTAATCGGGCATCCCATCTGCACCAGGAGCGGCCAGAAGCTGGCCTTCTAAAAACTCGCGGTTGACGGTGACTTTGCACATCCTCTCTAACCAGGCTGTAAACGACAGGCGCCGGACATCAGAAAAGAGAAGCTGTTTTTCTTTATCCATGAGCACTTTGTCGTGGAAAAAAATGGCCCAGCGCGACCCTGGCGATCCATATAGCGACTCAGGATCTTGATAGGCCCCGACAAGGGGAAATGGCTGCACATGCTGGATACGGTCGCGCAAAGTAGAAAGGGTCAAGTCTTTGAGTTTTTCTGGGAATCGGTCTTTGATGTCTTGCGAGAGCAACTGATTGGAGCCGATGCTGAACAGCTCGACATGGTGAGGCAGTAAAGGATCTCCCGATGCCTCAGATGTGTTAAAATTAATTTTACTTCGATAGCGGTGGCAAATCCAATCAAATTTTCTCTGTCCAATTGTTCCGACAAGGGTTTCGCGAAAAATCTTCCATGTTTGTTTATTGGCCTCTGATGACAGCTCATCGTGAATAGATACCGATGAACCATTGATTTCTGCCATCAAACATTTAGGCATAAAAGCTGCTTGATTTGCAGCTGAAATAAAATGATTTAATCTTATGATTGAATTTGTCATAACAAGAATTCTACCATTAGTTCACTTTAATTACAACCAATCAGATACCCAAACAACCTGAAAATTTGGTTTTTGAGCTGCGTGAAAGCTCCCGCGGTTTGACGATCGCAAACGGGTCCATATTGCTAATATTGACCCGTTTGCGATCGATCGAACCCCGGGGCTTTGACGCGCTCAAAAACAAATTTTCAGATTGTTTGGGTATATTTTTCATTCTAATTTCATGTTGTGGTAGACGGCGTCGACGTCGTCCAGTGCCTCGAGATAATCGATGAGCTCAAGGTTAAGCTTTTGCGTTTCGGGATCGCATTCAACATAATTTTTGGGGATCATCTGCAGCTCGGCTTCTTCGCATTTGATCTTGTGTTCATCAAGTTTTTCTTTCACACTAATCAACTGATCGGGAGGCGTCGTGATAATAAAAGAATCTTCAGCTGTCTCAAAATCTTCCGCCCCAGCTTCAGTCGCGATCATAAAGAGCTCCTCTTCGAGAGCATTTGTCTTCAGGACCTGGATCACCCCTTTTCTATCAAAATTAAAGGCGACAGAGCCAGGGGTAGCAATGGTGCCTCCCTTTTTATTTGTCGCAATGCGCATGTCCGAAGAGATCCGATTCTTATTATCTGTCATGACATCGGCGATGATCCCCACGCCGCCAAAGCCGTAGAGTTCGTATGTCATTGAGATGAAATCGGCC
>JASHWX010000163.1 GCA_030043815.1 Candidatus Rhabdochlamydia sp. | reverse complement strand
AGGGAGCCGTCGGGATTTTGGACGACGATGCAATGGACGGGAAGGTAGATGTCTGTGGCTTTGCGGATGGTAAAATCGTTGCCGAAGGCGGCGCGGGCGATTTTTTCGATTTGTGAGAGGGAGAAGCGGCTGGCGATGCGCTCGGAGTTGCGCTGGGGTTTGCTGACGAGGCGGTCGTCGAGCTTGGTCGAGGGGGCGATTTTTAGGTGGGGTTTTTCGAGGTGGAGGCGGTAGGTGTTGCCTGATTGGACGATGAGGTTTTTGCGGCGGCAGCTTTCGATCCAAGCGTCGAGGATTTCGTTTTCCACGTGCAGGGACCTAGACAGGCTTTCCCGGTCGGCGGAGCCGCCTTTGTAGGCAAGGGCGTTGATGATGCGGAACTCATGACGGTCGGTGCTTGCGTTGATGCAATCGCCGAAGCCATGGGTCTTTTCCCAGTCCTTGGTGTCGATGACCATTTCACCGTCGACAAGGTCCCAGAGGATCACGCCTTCTTTGGTCTTTTTGTCGGAAACAGTGTATTTGACCTCGAGGAGAAGGTAGGGAGAGAATTTCATCGAGGGTTCGAGGTATTTATGCCGATTGTCTTTGAGAAGCTTTTTGCGATGCGCCTCCATGATTTGATTGGCGGTGTAGCGAATTTCCAAAGTATGGAAAGTCCCTGTGTGGAGGATTTCTTCCACTTTATTTTTTATTTCAGGCTTTGTCTCGGCAACCCACCACAGGCCGTAGCAAGCCGCTCCTAAACTGATGAGTGTGAATAGAAGGCGCATAATTTCATTGTGCTCGATCTCTGTTTTTTTTGCTATTTGAAGAAAATCGCTTTGAGGGTATGATTAGTGGCAAAATTTTTATTCGTTCATTGTGAGAACTTTAAGTTATTTTTCAAGCTTAGCCTGTATTCTTTTTCTTGTTTGCTGCCAAAAAAAAGAAGTCAAGCATCTGCCGGTTTGCATTTACGATCAGCCTGAGTTTGCTAAGGTGTGTATTGAAGCTTCGCATCAAGAAGAGAAATTCGACGAGTTCAAACGCCATCCGTTCTTCAATCTGCTTTGGGAAAATCTCACCGCCGAAGAAGGGCAAAAATGGTTTGCAGAGGTGCCTGCTTCTTTGCGTGAAAAGTTGAAAAAAAGCGATGCGATCGGTTCGCCTCGGGTGTATGATTATGAGGGGGAGGTTTTCTCCCCTTGGACATTGCGCCTAGCGGCGATTGCAGGGGAAATCCAAAGTAAAGTCGGCGACCTGAATGGGCTAAATGTGGTTCAGATCGGCGCTGGATATGGAGGGCTTTGCCGCATTCTTCACGAGTGTGCAACTTTAGGAAGCTATACGTTGATCGATTTGCCCGAACAGCTGGCGCTTGCAAAAAAGTATTTGGAACGCCTCGATGTGAACAATGTCATTTTCCTCACTCCCGATCAGTTGCCAGAGCGTCAAACATTTGATCTTGCCATCTCTGACATGAGTTTTTCTGAGTTTAACTGCTCTTATCAAGAGCATTTCTTTAAAAAAATTCTCTCCAATGCCAGGTCCGGGTTTCTCCTGGGCCATTTTTTCCCTAAGCATTTCGGCGTCGTTGCTTTGACAGCAGATGAGTTAAAGGATCGATTTAGGAATGTGGCTATGCAAGGAGACGATTATTTGATTTATTGGAAACAAATGTAACAAAGGCAATATGGTATGAATTGGATCCGTCATGTGATGATTATTGTTTGTTTATTTGCAACCATTGCACTCGTTGCAGATGAAAATTCGCTTTATCAATTTAAAGGAAACCACTTTTTGGCAAGTTACTGTGAGTGCGATGCCCAGGCGCTGTCCGATGTCGAGAACCTTCAAGCGGCGATGCTGAATGCTGTTCAAGAGTGTGGAGCGACGATTTTACAATCCAGCAGCTGGATCTTTCCGCCGTGCGGCCTGACGATGGTCATCCTTTTATCGGAAAGCCATGCGAGCATTCATACCTATCCAGAACACGGCGCTTGCTTTGTCGATCTTTTCACTTGCGGAGAAAAGTGTTCAGCTGAAAAATTCGACTCAGTGATGCGTGCGTATCTCAAACCCCAAGTGGTCAATCAGCGCACGCTGATCCGCAAAGAAGGGATAGAAGAATGTTATTCAAGGACCGGCACGATGCTGGAAAGCAGCTCGTCCAACCCTTAAGCAAGTACAAAGGGCAAAAAGACGTCATTGTCTTAGGGCTTGCCCGCGGGGGGATGGAGACTGCATTTGAAATCGCCGCAGGACTTAATCTTCCATTGAATGTCATCGTCATTCGCAAGATCGGCGCGCCTGGCAATGAAGAACTTGCGCTAGGCGCTATCGCTGAGCATGGAGAGGGCATTTTCAACGAAGATCTCGTTCGGATGCTCGGTGTTTCTGCAGATTATTTAAAAAAAGAAGTGATGCGGCAGAAAAAGATTCTAAGCGAGAGGTTAACGCTCTACCGCGGGAAAAATCCTGCCCCTCAGCTCAAAGGAAAAACGGTCATTCTTGTCGACGATGGGATCGCAACGGGCGCGAGCATGCGCGTCGCCATCAAGTCCGTGAGAGACGCGGCAGCTAAAAAGATCGTTCTTGCTGTCCCTGTTGCAGCCCCCGATTCGTTGCGAAAGATTTCAAACGAAGTGGACGAGGTCGTCTGTTTATCGACACCAGCCTTTTTCGAGGCGGTCGGCGGGTTTTACCGCGTCTTCGATCAAACTTCAGACGAAGAGGTCATCCATTTACTTAAGAAATCGAGCAGCGTCGAATAAAAGAGATTGCGGAGATTGGGGTCGCGATTTTGGTAGATATATCCGATGCAGCAGATGCCGTACACGCCTACGTGGGTAGAAGATAGTTCTGATGAAGGGATTTTCATTTGAGCGATCAATGAAAAAAGCTTCTCTTTAAATCCGCCGTGAGGCGAGGCCGCCATGATGAGCAATTGATCGGGCTCAAGGTGCGCCTTTAAGAAAAAGGATTCTTGCTCATAATTGGCCTCGAGGGCTTCTTGCATCAGTGTGAACAGCGACTTAAGCGTCGAGGGCAAGATCAATGTCTGCCGAAGCGGCGGTGTGATCGAATAGAAAAAGTTCTCCAAGAGGCAATCTTTTTTAGGGCCTTTGATCAAATTGCGAAGCTCAGATAACACCTCTTGCTGCTTAGATAAAATCCCGCCGTTGAAATCGCGGATTCCTTTAAAGATCCTGTTCAACTCATGCGAGACGGCTTGCCTTGCTTTATAGAGATCAATGGTGAAGTCTTTGCGCAGGAATTTTTTCTTCATTGTTGCGACTTTGAAGACATTGGCCTCTTTAGGGTAGCGCTTGCGGAGCATTCCGACTCTCTTGACCTCGAACTCTTGAAATTTTAAATCAGTGTTAGATTTAGCGAAGAGATCAGCGAGGGAAGGTTCACCGCCGCGCAGGGTCCTTACCAGAATGACTGTGAATTGCAAGAGCTCCTCTGTTTGAGCATTAAAGGAAATCATCACTTGAGGAATGTCGTTTAAGTACTTGAGCTGCTGCTTGAGCAAGATGATGTTGCGCATGATCTCTTCTTCATTTCTAGGCATGAGGACGGGATGCTGCACGCTCTCTACGCACTCTTTCAGCT
>JASHWX010000021.1 GCA_030043815.1 Candidatus Rhabdochlamydia sp. | reverse complement strand
ACGATCTCGCCGACGCCGTCCTCTCGATGCTCAATGTGGAAGGGATCGTCCATTTTGCGAATTCCGGCGCATGTTCGCGTTATCAGATCGCCCTCGATCTAATGTCGGCAATGAAAGGCATTCCCATGAAATGCAAACAAATTATCCCTGTCCCAAGCTCGCAATTCCCGACCCCCGCTGTCAGACCCGCTTACTCTGTCCTCGATACAGCCAAATACACTTTACTCACCCATAGACAGCCCCGCACCTGGGATGAAGCCGTCAAGGAGTTTGTCCATGCGTTATAATCGTCTTCTCGTCACAGGCGGCGCCGGATTCATCGGTTCCTCATTTATCCGCTGCGGTAGCCATGTGGAAAAAATCATCAATTACGATCTGTTGACCTACGCTTCGGATTTGCGCAATCTCGCTTCCATTGAAGATGATCCCCGCTATCTTTTCGTGCAAGGCGACATCCGCGACGAGGCTCTCGTAGAAAAACTCTGCATCGAGCATGAGATCGACGCCATCGTGCATTTTGCTGCAGAAAGTCATGTCGATAGAAGCATTATGGGCCCTCGCGCATTTTATGAAACAAACGTCGGCGGAACGATCGCTCTTCTCGAGGTCGTGCGCCGTCAAAGACATATCCATTTCCATCATATTTCCACGGATGAGGTCTATGGCACGCTCTTTGAAGAGGGAACATTTAATGAAGATTCCCCTTATCGCCCCAACTCGCCTTACTCCGCCTCTAAAGCGGCATCGGATCATTTTGTGCGCGCCTATACGCACACTTACGGACTCTCCACGACGATTTCCCATTGCACGAACAACTACGGCCCCTGCCAGAATGTCGAGAAATTCATCCCCCGCATGATCGCCGGTTGCCTGCATCGAGAGAAGCTCCCCGTTTATGGCAAAGGGATTAACGTCCGCGATTGGATCTTCGTCGATGATCACTCGGAAGCAGTATGGACAATCCTTGAAAAAGGAGAGCGAGGGGAAGTGTACGATATCGGCGGCGAATGCGAAAGGCGCAATATCGATCTTCTCCATCTGATCATCGATGAGTTTTCTCGTCTTGTTCAGAACGATCCTGAAAATTTAAGAAAACTCATCACCTTTGTCCCCGACCGCCCAGGCCACGACTTGCGCTACGCGATCGATTGCACCAAAATTAAGCGAGAGCTCGGATGGCGTCCGTTGCACGACATGTCATCCGGCATCCGCAAAACCATTTCCTGGTATTTAGAACATTCTGAGAGGTTAGTCCAAGTATGAAAATAGCATGCATCATTCCGGCGCGGCTTAAAAGCACCCGATTTCCTCGAAAAATGCTCTCGATGCTCTGCGGCAAACCCCTGCTGCAATGGGTCTGGGAAAGAGCGTCAGCTATTCCAGCATTTGATCAAGTCGCTTTCGCTGTGGATTCCGATGAAGTCGCCGAACTCGTCAGCAGTTTTGGCGGCAGCTATTTCATGACATCGGAAAGCTGCCCATCAGGTACAGACCGCCTTGTCGAATTGAATGAAAAAGGATTGATCAACGCCGATATTTGGGTCAACTGGCAAGGAGACGAGCCATTCATCAACGATGAGATGATCGCCGATCTGCTCCAATCCTGCAACGACGATCGCACCGATGTCTGGACATTGAAAAAGAAGATCATCAATCCCGATGAGATCGCAAGCCCTCATTTTGCCAAGGTCGTCTGCGACTCCCAAGGCCATGCCCTTTATTTTTCCCGCAGCCCCATCCCCTTTTACCGCGATGATCCCCAGCAAAAGACATACTACAAACACGTCGGGCTCTACGCATTCACACGGGAAGCTCTCAAAAAGATTGCCCATCTCAAGCCTTGCCCCCTCGAGACTGCAGAACAGCTCGAGCAGCTGCGCTTTCTCTATAACAACCTTCGCGTGCGCGTCCACGAAACCCAGCATGAAGTCTTCGGCATCGACCTGCCTGAACATCTAAGTAAGGCAGAGTTAAGGATTGGCCACTCATTTATATGCAAAGATGCTCTTTGAAAGATGTGGAACCATATTTAGGTCTCAAATAAGTTCCCTTTTTTGCGTGAACAACGATTGCATGTAAACGACCTTCTTCTGCCATAGAAATCGCAGATTTTTTCGAATGCCATTTTTGTTGTTTCAAATCCTTGATGAGATACTCTGATATTACATGTTTTTTATTCAGGCGAACACATGCAACTTTTTTAACTTCTATGAACTCTTCGCATCCTTCTTGCCAGCCTTCATGGGTTTCCATCGCTTTGAGTAATTTTTCATATTCTTCATTCTTTAGAGATTTAACAGTACGTTCCATGTCAAATTTAGTCTGAATGCGGATAGCCTTACGGTAAGCGATCACTTCTTGTGTATCAGGTTGACCGGTTTTTACACCGGTGTACTTCCGTGGTAATTCATTCAATGTTAATCTCTGGTAAAAATCTTCTTTAAGGAGCAAGCGCATAGATTGCTTTCCAGTTTCGTAATCAGGAAAGACAGGACGGCCTTTAGCTTTTCCTATGCAACCAGTTTTTGTAGCGTGACTGCCGGTGCCCCATGCAAGATTACCTGGATTGTTATTTCTCCACGCGATAGATCCAATCTTCCCATTTTTATCGTGATAACGAACAGTCATATTGCCATCAGAGTCGTAGTATACCACTGAAATGCCAGGGGGTTTACCCTCTTCAGCCCTGATAAATTGTCTTTTATTCATGTGAGATTACCTCAGCAACTTCTACAACAAAGGGCGTATGACAATGGGCAGGCTGTGCACTTATGACTGCATCAATCGTGATAATTTTGTTTTCATAAAATTCAACATTATCTTGTTCATCCGTAAAAGAAGAATCTATCGTTACTAAATTAGAATTGACTTCATCTCCTTTAAGTTCTGAATCAATGAATTCTCCGAAATAGTGACTAGGGGTCACACGTGATTGTGCTTTGACCAATCGAAACAATGATTCATCATCTACTTGCAGAATCGTTCTCGGTTCAGGCCAATCTCCATCCTCCACACTAAGGAAATGCGGAGGGCCAGGAAAGACCATTTGTTTAACAACTCCTGTCAACAGAACATGAACGTAGTAGTCAGGATTCTCTGTCGCTCTCAATTGATCTTCCAAGGAGGGTTGGGCGTTAACGCTTTGGAGACCCAATAATAGAATTGTTATGTATAATTTTATCTTCATTTTTGAACGATGTCCATATTGTGAATCGAAAACTTTGTACCATATCTAAATCTAATTGACAATCTTTAAACAGTAGTACATTCCCATGCGAAGAAAATATGATATATTACGTTTCCCTGGCGTTTCAACCAAAAATCTTTAAAATTTCCCTATTTTTTTGAAAAACAAGCTGAAATTTGGTGTTAAAAAACGTTAAAAAATTGAACGCAACATTCTCATTTATAATTATTTAAAAAGTTGTCCTTTCTTTTTGACCATCAATCTGTTAACTTTACCTTGTAATTCGACCAGGAGAAACCATGTTCAAGCGCCTAATTGATTGGCACTTAAGCCAGTGGAAAGATCATAAATACCGCAAGCCTTTGTTGATTCGAGGCGCTCGACAGGTGGGAAAAACGCACGCGGTCAGGCAGTTCAGTAAGCAATTTGAGAATATGGTCGAGATCAATTTTGAACTGGCAAAAGATGCTAAACCCATTTTTGAGAAAGATCTGAGACCGGAAAGGGTTTTGCGCGAGCTAGCTTCTTATAGCCGAACTAAAATTGTACCTGGAGAAACGTTATTGTTCTTTGATGAAATTCAAGCTGCTCCAGAAGCAATTCTGGCCCTGCGTTATTTTTATGAACAGATGCCCAAGCTCCATGTCATTGCTGCAGGCTCGCTTTTTGATTTTGCTCTAGAAAAAGTAGGTCTTCCGGTAGGGCGGGTGTCGAGTATGTATATGTACCCTATGTCGTTAATGGAGTATTTAGCTGCGAGCGGGAATAAAGAAAATGCCAAGATGATTTTGGAAAATCATAAGAATGAGCCATTTTCTGAGCCGATTCACCATTTGCTCTTGAAATTAGTTGGTGAATATTCTGCTATCGGAGGGATGCCGGAGGCCATCGCAAAATGGGTTCAAGAAGGGAACTCAAAAGAAAGTTTCCAGGTGCACCATAATTTGATTGCCTCCTATCGACAAGACATTGAAAAGTATGCATCTAAACATCAGCTAGCGCTGGTTGAGGCTCTTTTCCGCCAAATACCCCATATGATTGCTGAGGAATTTCAATATAAGAATATTCACGGCGAGTTCCGCAAACGAGATCTTGCTCCGTGTCTTGATTTATTGTGTAAGGCAAATGTTATCCACAAAATTCAACATAGTGCTGGGAATGGTATTCCTCTCGGGGCGGAAGCAAATTTAGAGTGGTTTAAGCTTATCTTAGTGGATATTGCACTCTGCCAGGCTGCCTTAGGCTTTGATTTATCTACCTGGTTCCGTGAGCCAGGACTCGAATTTATCAACCGTGGATCGATATCGGAAGCATATGTGGGGCAAGAATTGCTTTGCTATTCTAATCCTTATCAAAAATCAGATCTTTATTTTTGGAAACGACAGGCAAAAAGCAGTACTGCAGAGGTGGATTATTTGTATGAATACAATCAAGAAATTATCCCGATTGAGGTAAAAAATGGCGACGGGAGGACCTTAAAAAGCATGCAGATGTTTTTGGAGAGCCATCCAAGTAGTTCGTATGGAATACGATTCTCAGCGCAAAATTATTCTCAATGGCAAAAAATTGATTCGAGGCCGCTTTACTCTGTTTCCTCTTTGGCTCATGAGGAACAAAAGATGGCTCTAGAATATTTATTTATTTAAATTTGTGTATAAATAGCATTATCAGCTATAATGAATGACATGAAAGCAAAGAATTTTCAAATCTTCGTTTTTTTCCGGTCCTCTCGGGGTCTCCCCCGTTAAATAATCTTTTTATATTTTTTTATTTTTAAATTATTATTTTAGGAGATTTTTTATGTCCGTTAAAAACGATGTTTTATTTCATTTGGTTCCATCTGATAAGGGTTACACCTTAACCATAAAATTCCTTGCTTTAGGAACTCAAAAAGAGATTCCTTTTGTCGTTGGAAAACCGCCTGTAAAAGGAACGATTGTCGATCTTTATTCACAAAATGGAAAAGTCGGCGCCCATGCTTTGAGCTTTTTTGAGCATCACGATTTACAAGAAATTAAAAAAGTGGTCAAACTCCCATTGCCCCCTCATGAGGGCTCCAAACAGACACTTTTTGTTTTAGATCTCAAAGATCAAGACGGAAACTACGGGGACGCGGAGTCGATTCGGCAAAGCTGAATGCGCGACTCTAGAATTTTTCAAGACAAAAGAGCCTTATCCTCATTCGCATTCGCCGAATAAGATCAAAAAGGTCTTTTCGGAGCATCCTCTCGATTACATTTTCTTTGAAGGGTCGCTGAAAGCCGACCTTTTAAAGTCGAAGATCTTCACAGAGCAGGAGGCCCTCTTTTTGCAGACAGATCATGTGGGCAAAAAGGCGTTCTGTCAATGCGCGGAATTCTTTATCAACGGCTTTAAGCTGGGGCATACAGCTTTGGGTTTTAGCCCTCAGAAGTATATCGCTGCAGTCCATTCAAATCAGCCGTTTGAGCCGCATGCACACAGCGTGGTGTTTTTTCCCAAGAGCTATCAGGAGCTTTACGCTTTGAATAGTGCGATCGCTAAGTGTTTTCAAAATTGCTTCTCAGTCGAGGGGACTAAAGTTTCAGGGTTCACTCTTTGGGATGTGACTTACAAGATGGGGAAGATATGATCCTCTCAGAAGCTTGTAAAAACACGTTTGTGCTGTTCGATTGCATTGATCGCGAGCCGAATTGGAAGAGCGCCCATGTTGCTCTTCTGAAAGAAAATCGAGACGATGCGCTGATTCTCACATTAGAGAAAAAGACTCCCGCCGCTCTTTATTTAAAGATGCATGTGCTCGGAGTGGATGGTAGGTTCGGCGAATTCTGTGGAAATGGAGCAAGGAGCGCGGCTGCGTACCTTTTCTCCCATTATCCCGAGTTCAAAGAATTTTACCTTGTCACAGGGAGGGGAACATTTCCCCTCTTTTCCTATGGAAACGGGATTTATGCTGTTCATCTGCCTCATGTGCAATTTTCGGAAGATCATTGGGAGATTTTAGAGCCTCATCTAGCACTAGAAAAAAAGCTTTCCGATCGGGAGCTGTTGGATTTAGGAAGAGCGATCAATCAAAAGCGCTCGATCAACGTGAATGCTTGGGAAGTTTTGCACCCAAAGTTGATCGCCGTCAAAACGTATGAAAGAGGCGTGCAGCGATTGACAAAATCCTGCGGTACGGGATCTTGCGTGTGCGCCTCTATTTATTTGAAAGGAGAGGGCAGCGTGTTTGTGAAAACACCCGGCGGCCTTCTTCTTGTCCGTATTCAAGATAAACACATCGAACTCATTGGACCCGCCATATGAATAGAAAAATTTCATTTGCATCGCTCATTCTTTTGATCATTGGATCAATCGACAATATTCGCAATCTGCCATCGTCTGCTTTGTTTGGCAGCTCATCGATCTTTTTTTTCGTGCTTGGGGCTGTCTTTTTTTTAATTCCTACGGCACTTGTGGCAGCAGAACTTGCTTCTGCCTTTCCCAAAGAAGGAGGGATTTATTATTGGATGAAGCGGGCGCTAGGGGAGAAAATGGGCGTATGCGCCGTATGGCTGCAATGGATCAACACGATGATCTGGTACCCGGCCATCCTCTCATTTATTGCAGGAAGCTTGGCGTATCTGATCAATCCTGCGCTTGCATCGTCGCCTGTCTACATCCTTTCGGTAATCCTCATTCTTTTTTGGACGCTTACGGGAATTAACTGCTTGGGAATTCAGATGTCTGCAAAAATCAATAACATCTGCGGTCTGATTGGAACGATCTTCCCGCTGCTGCTGCTCATTGGGTTTGGAGTTTATTGGGTAGCTAGCGGCCAGCCGTCTCAGATTCATTTTTCTGCTGGAGAAGTTTTTCCTGCGTTGGAGACGAGTGCGACATGGATTTCTCTTGTCTCTGTCATGGCCTCGTTTTTAGGCATGGAGCTCTCCAGTGTGCATGTCAATGACATTGAAAACCCGAATAAGAATTTTCCGAAAGCGATTTTGGTCGCTTGTTCTTTTATTCTCTTTTCCATGCTCTTTGGCTCCTTGACAATTGCGCTGATTTTACCAAAAGGCGATATCAATTTAGTCTCAGGAGTGTTGCAGGTCTTCTCAAATTTGGGGTGCACACCTCTTTTGGCGCTTTTGATCATCATCGGAAGCATTGGCAACATGATCAATTGGTTGATCGCGCCAGCAAAAGGACTTTTACAGGTATCACAAGATGGTTACTTGCCGCCCTATCTGGCAAAAAGCAATCGATTTAAAGTGCCTGCCCGCATTCTCATCATTCAAGCGCTGTTGGTTTCGGCATTTGCAGGTTGTTTTTTCTTATTTCCCAGCGTCAATGCCGTTTACTGGTTTCTGACGGCCATTTCGACAGGGCTATACATGCTGATGTATATCTTGATGTTTGTGGGAGCGCTTAAGCTGCATCATCAATACACAGACAGGCCGAGCTCATTTAAAATCCCCTTTGGAACGAAGGGGATTTGGCTGGTGAGCTCTTTGGGAATCATCGGTTGTCTGATCACCCTCATCGTTGGATTTTTCCCACCGGAAGCGTTGCTCATCCAATCGAAATTCCAATATGGTGTTCTGATTGGAAGCGGCTTTTTGATCGCAGTCGCTCCAATTTTTTTCTTAACTGCTCGCAGCCGCTGCTGCGGCGGCCTTCTTGGCCGCTTCCTCACGGCGGGTGCGGTAAAGAATGTAGAGGTTGCTGCTGACGATCACGATGGCGCCGATGATGGTGTAGGCATCAGGCGATTTGTGCCACCAGAAAAGATCGAGGGCGACGACCCAGAAGAAAGTGGAATAGTCGACGGGAGCGAGGATCGATGCTTGGGTGAAGCGGAGCGCTTGGGCAATGCAGTATTGTCCGGCGGCGGTAAGGAGGCCGACGATGGCAAATAAGCCCCAATGCGACCAGGGCATCGGCTGCCAAGTTTTGATGAGGAAAGGAAATGTCACGATGATCATCACGATGTTCGGATAGATGGCGATTGCGAGGCTGTGTTCGGTGGCGGCAAGGCGGCGCATGAGGATCTTGTTGAGGGCGCCGAGGAATGTGCCGATGAGGACGAGGATGGCGGCCATTTCAAACATATTGGAGCCGGGGCGCATAGCGATGACGACGCCGATCATGCCGATCGCGACAGCGTACCACCGCTCGCGGCTGATGTGTTCTTTGAGCATGAATGCGGAGAGCAGGATCATGAAGAAGGGGGAAGTATAGCTAAGTGTATAGACGACTGTCAGCGATCCCATCGAGAAGGCATACATGAAGGCGTAAGTATAGGCGAGGTTGACGGCGAGGCGGAAGATATGGCGCTGAGGATGCTGCGTTCCGAGGACTTTGCGGATGCCGCCTTGGAAAAAGACTGTGATAAAAAGAGGGATCAATCGTGTGAAAGCGCGTAAGAAAGTGGTCTGCTGAACGGTATAGGTGCCCATGAGATGTTTGACAAAGGCATCGGCGAGAGGATAAAGGGCAAGGCCCAAGATCATGAGTATGACGCCGAGAACTGCTCGATTTTGTAGTGCGCGATCCGATCTAACATCTGCTGACATGAAACCTCCGGAGGAAAATTTTTAATGCCAGCTTAGCAGAAAAGGAAACTATTTGTCTGGAATTAAATTTTTCTTATCTGTGGCCATTGATTGAGAAACATGGTATGATGGGGGTCAATTTTTTTTAAGGAATGTCCATGGCGACGGAATACAAGTATGGGTTTGTCACGCCCATTGAGACTGATGCCCTTAGGAAGGGATTGGACGAGGGGATCGTACACGCCATTTCAGAAAAAAAGAACGAGCCGCCTTTTTTGCTTGAGTTTAGGTTGAAAGCCTTTGAAAAATGGAAGCAAATGGAGGAGCCCGATTGGGCGAATCTGCGCTACTCGCCGATCGATTTTCAAGATATTAGTTATTATTCCGCGCCGAAGAAAAAGCAATCGCTGAACAGTTTATCGGAGGTGGACCCGGAGATTCTCAAGACGTTTGAGCGGCTCGGGATTCCATTGGATGAGCAGAAAAGATTGGCCAATGTGGCGGTCGATGTCGTGTTCGATTCAGTTTCTCTAGGGACGACGTTTCAGAAGACGCTGAAAGAGGCGGGTGTTGTGTTGTGCCCGATTTCGGAGGCTGTTCATTTATATCCTGAACTGATTGAAGAGTATTTAGGCAGCGTCGTGCCGATCGGGGACAATTATTTCGCAGCGCTTAACTCTGCTGTGTTTTCTGATGGGTCGTTTGTCTATGTGCCGAAGGGTGTGCGCAGCCCGATCGAGCTTTCGACGTATTTTCGGATCAATGACAAAGAGAGCGGCCAATTCGAACGGACGCTGATCATCGCCGAAGAAGATTCTTTTGTCAGTTATCTGGAGGGTTGCACGGCGCCTGCTTTTGACAACAATCAGTTGCACGCTGCCGTTGTCGAACTGATTGCGCATGACCGCGCAGAGATCAAGTACGCCACGGTGCAAAATTGGTACTCGGGCAATCCTGAGACGGGGCTTGGCGGGATTTACAATTTCGTGACGAAGCGGGGGCGCTGCAAAGGGCATCGTTCCAAGATCACTTGGACGCAGGTCGAAGCGGGAGCAGCGATCACGTGGAAGTATCCGAGCTGCATTTTGCAAGGCGATGAGTCGGTCGGAGAATTTTATTCGGTGGCGCTCACCAATGGAATGATGCAGGCGGATACGGGGACGAAGATGATCCACCTGGGGAAGGGGACGCGCTCGACGATTGTTTCAAAAGGGATTTCCGCGGACCGTTCGCACAATACCTATCGCGGACTTGTCAAAATGTCCCCGCGCGCGATCGGCGCGCGCAATTACACGCAATGCGACTCGATGCTCGTCGGCAACCAATGCTCTGCTAACACCTTTCCCTATATCGAAATTGCAGGCGAAAGCGGACAGGTGGAGCATGAGGCGTCCACATCGAAGATGAATGAGGAGCAGCTATTTTACCTTCAAGCAAGAGGGATTTCGAGAGAAGATGCGATCAATATGATCGTGAGCGGATTTTGTAAAGATGTGATCCGCGAGCTGCCGTTGGAATTTGCCGTAGAGGCGCAAAAACTTCTCCAGCTCAAGCTGGAAAATTCAGTAGGATGAACATGTTAGAAATTAGAGATTTGTTCGCAAGCGTCGAAGGAAAGCCGATCTTGAAGGGGTTTAACCTCAAGGTGGGGAAAGGGGAAATCCATGCGATCATGGGGCCCAATGGGGCGGGCAAATCGACGCTTGCAAGAATCTTGGCGGGAGATCCCGCGTATGAGGTGGTGCAAGGGGTCATTTTATTCGAAGGGCAGAACATTGTAGAGCTTGATCCGGAAGAGCGCGCCCATCTCGGCTTATTCATGAGCTTTCAGTATCCCGTAGAAATTCCGGGAATTTCCAATCTCCAGTTTTTACAGGCCGCCTATAAAGCCAAATTCAAGTCAGACCTGGCGCAAGAGCTATTGGATGAAAAGATGGCGCTTGTCGATGTGAAGAGCGAATTTAAGGAGCGCAACCTCAATGAAGGGTTTTCGGGAGGCGAGAAGAAGCGCAATGAAATTCTTCAGATGGCTGTGTTAGAGCCTAAGCTCGCTATTCTCGACGAGACGGACTCTGGACT
>JASHWX010000020.1 GCA_030043815.1 Candidatus Rhabdochlamydia sp. | reverse complement strand
ATATTCGACGACAAGGCCTGTAAAGCTTACCACTTCGACGTGGGGAAAAGGCCGAGAGATCGTTTTGAGCATCTGGATTTTTTCTTGCGGCGTGAAAAGATCTTGCCGCTTGGCAGAGTTGACCGCAATGCCGACATAGAGTTTATCACAGACGCAAGCAGAACGTTTGATGATGTCGAGATGACCTAGCGTGGGCGGATCGAATGAGCCTGGAAATAGAGCCTTTTTCATCCGTCCTCCGGCGGAAACCCGGCCCTTAAGGGCCGGGTATTTCAAAAATGGATTGGCGTGGGTGCGAAGCCCACGCCAACCACAAAAATCCCAGGCCTTAAGGCCTGGGTTCACGATCTAATACTAATTCTTTGAGCGGAATTGATGCAAGGCGGAACGCGAAAAGGTGCGCGTATCAACGAGATGCAATGTTTTCAAAGACTCGATTTTCAGGGTTGGCGGTGCAGCTTCTTCGAGAAAAAGCCTTCCATACGGCTTAAGCAAATGATGAGCATCAAAAAATTCTAAAATTTCTTTAATCAAGGTTGCGGAATACGGAGGATCGGCGTAGCCAATATCAAATTGGCGGCCTTGCTTGGCGAATTTTTTTAATGCTTGGAGGCAATCGAGGCCGATGACTGTCGATCGATCTTCTACCTTTAAAAGGCGGATATTCTCCTCAATGCAAGAGAGGGCGAACCGATTCGCATCGACAAAGGTAGCATGGGATGCGCCGCGGCTGAGCGCCTCGAGGCCCATCGCGCCGGATCCGGCATAGAGATCGAGAAAGGCCGCGTCCTCGACTTGGTCTTGCAGGATATCGAAGACGGATTTGCGCATCACAGCGAGAGTGGGACGGGTCTGATCCCCTTTAGGGGATTTGAGGAGGCGGTTGCGGAAGGTCCCTCCAAGGATACGGAGGCTCATTCGAACGCGACCTCGGTGCGGAATTTCTTGAGGACCTCTCTGGCTTCTGCCAAATTAGCCTTTTTGCCCTCTTGGAGGAATTTGGCGTAGATCAAATGGGAGTGCTGAGCCATCCATTCTGAAGCGAGAGACCGGTCTCCCTTTTTTCCTTCGATGAAGGAGATATTCTTTTTGATGGCGATCCATTGGTCGTGATGCCGCCCCTGGATGACGAGGTCGAACGTGCAAGGATCATCGATTTGGCCAAAGACGACGTAGGGCTGATGGCTGTATAGAGTGGGAAGCTGGGCATGGGGGGTGGATAATGTAATGTGGGATTGAGGATTTTCGGGCATAGCCGTGATGATCATGTCTTTCGCGACGGGATCTTGTAGATCGAGGATCAATTTTGCTAGCTTTCTCGGCATTGACGCATGTGTATCGGAATACAGAAGCCTGCCGCCGCTTAAAGAACTGAGCATGTCGAGCGAGACCAGGTCATTGTCTCGTCCTACGGCAGCGGCATAGAGCGAGAGCTTGCCGTGATTTTTTTCGATCCATTTTTTCATGACAGCTTGTCTTCGTTCTGCATTCAGGTTACTTTTTCCATCTGTAAGAAGGATGGCGGTGTGCATTTCATCATTATCAGGAACAGCGTCCAAGATCTGGTCTAGATTGACGTAAATATCGCTTGAATTAAATAGCCCGCCGCCTTCTTGCTTATCGAGGAATTCTTCGGCGGATTGAATGCTCTTCATCGACACTTTTTGATTTGTTTCGCTGAAACGGGCGACCTTTTTATCGATGACGAGAATATTGAAGGTGTCGCCCTTTTGCATGCTGGCAAGCGCTTTGAGCACAGCGCGTTTAAAGACGGTGAATCGATGCTTTTGCACAGAGCTGGAACGATCAAGGACAAAGTAGAGATTTTGTTTTAAGCTTTGGCTGCTGATGTCGTAATTAGGTTTGATCGAAAGAGAAAAGATATAGCCTTTGCCTTCGGGATTGGGGAGAAAGACGACATCGACGTCGAAATCATCGTTCCATTGAGTAGCTTGAGATTGCGGAGGGAATGCGTAATCTTCGAGCTCGGAATTGCGATGGGAAAAGGCGATTTCTTTTTTCTCCAATAATAAAGGAGAAGATTTTGGGATGAACAGTTTAGCGCGCGAGGGCTCATTTTCGAGCTTGAAATCTTTTGCCGTGATGCAGCCGGACATGGGGCGTGTATCGGCTTTGATCTCGAGATCCTTCAAGATTTGATTAGGGGCAATGAGCTGAGGAGTAAGATTCACCGCATAATCGGCCTCATAATCGGCGTTGAGCGAGTAATCATTCAAAGCGACCAAGTCTTCATACTCCCCATCCCCCACCATCGAAACATGAATAGAGGCAATTTCTGGAACATCGGCGGGGATGTCGATTTGCAGTTGGGACGCGATAGGGGCCTCAGTTTCAATGGGTGTGAAGAAAGGAGCGTCGATAAAATCCTCTTCTTCGAAGCGGCGCGCCACTAGTTCGACTGGGGACCGATAGTCGCTGGTCTGCAGTTCTTCGTGAATTTGAGAGGGGACAGCGGCAAATGCGCTCTCAGCGTTGGGAGCAAGAGAAATCCCTTGGGGAATTTCAGCAAAATCATAGGGCTGCTGAAAATGAGAAGACATGACGATGATTTTTTTGAACACTTCTTCAATTTCCCGATTCTTTAGGACGGCGTCTTTGTCAGTATCGTCATCTAAGAAAGTCGGAGTTGCCGAGCTGAGTCCAAATAACGATTTCAAAGATCCTTTTAAGATGAAAGGATTGAAGTAAAAGAAAGTGAGGAGGGCAAGGTGGAGGGCCATCGAAAAAATGAGGCATTTAACTAACAATCGGTTGGTATGGACTGTCGATACGTTCATCATATTTTATCCCTGCTCTTTGAGATCCGTTCCTTAAGCGCTTCATGGGTCGATTCGGCCATGAGCCTGTCCAATTGGTCGTTTGCTTCTCTTAACATCGCATCGCTTTTTTGCATTTCGCCTTGAATGCGTAAAATTTCCGCATCGACATAGTCGAGATACTGGCGGCATAGGCGTTCTTTTTCTGGGAATTGCCCTGCTGCAGCGAAGTAGTCGCCATCAGTGGCAAAACTCTCTTTCATCTGCTCGAGCAAAAAGCATGTGCGCTCTTTTCTTTGATCCGCTCTTGCAAGTTCAGACTTGATATTGATGTACTCCAATGCCGCTTCGAGATGCAAGGGCTCGGAATGCAGCTTGCGCCTGAGTTCAACATTTTTAAGATGGTCGCAGATTTCTAAAACAGCAAAGGAATCTTCCCGTTTGTCTTCATCTTTTAAAAGAGAAAAATCCAATTTGGCCTTTTCGACTTGAGCGGCCAAGGCATAATAGGAAGAAACGGTAGAAGATGTTTGAATGAGATTTTCAAAAGAGGCGAGGGCTTTGTCGCGAAGTCCTAAAATGAGATAGGTCTTACCGAGCTCAAATTGCGCCATGCGTTGGAATTTCCAATGAAATTCGGGTTTTTTCCGCTGCTCTTCGACAAGCGCTTCCAAAAGTTGCGCGCGGTTGACGAGGCGTCCCATTTTTCCATAAACTTCTGCAAGTTTCATCGCTTCGCCTTCCTTGTCCAACGTTTCGAGAGTGATGACGATCTCGCCCGTTTTAAATTCGAGTAATTTTTCCAAGACGGCTGCGGCGCGCTCCTTATTTCCGTGCTGAAAATAATAATTGGCTAGCCATTTTTGGTTTTCCTTGGCTACGGGCTTGTCGAGAGCTAAGAATAGATGTTCAGCGGCCTTTTCGATCATCTCTGCTTTTTCATCGGATTCGCTCGCAAGGCTTAAATAAGTGTTGTACAAGGTCAGATGGAGATCGAGCACTCCCGCTAGCTTGGGGTTTAAAGACAACGCCTTTTCGGCATTCAACACAAATTGGAGATCGTCGCGGCCCTCTTTTTGACAGGCATAAGCGAGAAGCAAATACGCCTCTGCGCAAGCCGCGTCTTTTTG
>JASHWX010000162.1 GCA_030043815.1 Candidatus Rhabdochlamydia sp. | reverse complement strand
TACGGATTCGACTTAAAGGCTACGACCAGCGCGTCCTCGATCGCGCGGCAGTCGACATCGTCGAAACCGCCAAGCGCACCGGCGCACGCATCGCCGGGCCGATCCCTCTCCCCACCAAGAGAGAGATTTACACGGTGCTCCGCTCTCCTCACGTCGACCGCAAGTCGCGCGAGCAATTTGAGATGCGCACGCATATCCGCATGCTCGACATCCTCAACCCTACACCCGACACCATCGACAAACTGAAGGTCCTGCCTGTCGCTGCCGGCGTCGACATCAAGATTAAGGCATAAAGAGAGAAAATTTAGCAGGATGGCAGGATATTCAGGATGAAACAAATTCATCCTGAATATCCTGCCATCCTGCTATATTCCCCTGTTTTTTTGACAATATTATCCATCTATGGCACTAGTATGATAAAATCACACTGAGGGCCCATGGACAAATATAACCGCAAACTCTTGCAAAACGTCTTTCCTACCGATTGGAAGAATCCAAAACCTGCTGATATATACGACCTCGTCGTTATCGGAGGCGGACCCGGCGGACTTGCCGCAATTGTCAATGCCTGTCAACTCAATGCAAAGGTCGCTGTCGTCGAAAAGGAACATCTCGGGGGAGAATGCCTCAATGTAGGATGCATCCCATCAAAGGCGCTATTGCGATGTTCTCGCGCCGTTGCTGAAGTAAGCCATGCTTCAGAATATGGCATCGAAATCCCCCGCGGATGGAAAGTGGACTTTACTAAAGTGATGGAACGCGTACGGCGCCTGCGCAGCGAAATTTCCGCTGGGGATGCCCCTGCGAAATTCAACCAATTAGGCGCAGATGTCTTTCTTGGCATGGGACGCTTCATAGGGACGCATCAACTTCAAGTCGGAAGCCAGACCTTGCGCTTTAAAAAGGCGATCATCGCCACAGGGACACAACCAGTCCGTCTGACAACTCCCGGTCTGAAAGACATTGGCTATCTCACGAATCAAACCGTGTTCAACTTGACTGCGTTGCCTCCGCGCCTTGCTGTCATCGGGGGAGGTCCTATTGGATGTGAAATGGCACAAGCTTTTCAACGATTTGGATCGAAAGTGACCTTCATCACCCACAATGCCAACCTCCTCCCCCGAGATGATGCGACAGCAACAGAGCTTTTGAAAACAGTGATGTTGGCGGAAGGCATCCAAATCTTTGTGAAAACCGAAGTGGAACGCTTTGAAAAACGGGGAAAGGAAAAGGTCCTGCACCTCAAGGGAGGAAAGTCGCTTGTTGTCGATGAAATTTTAATCGCTGTCGGGCGCGTTCCGGCGGTAGAAGGGCTCGATCTTCAAAAGGCCAAAGTGGCATTTGATTTAAAGACAGGCATTGCCTGCGAAGATTCGATGCAGACTAGCAATCCCGACATCTACGCCATCGGCGATGTCAGCTGGCGGCACAAATTCACGCACGTTTCAAAAGAAATGGCCAAGCTTGCCGTCCAAAATGCGTTAAACGGCGGGCAATTCAAACGCAGCTCGCTCGTCATTCCATGGTGCACATACACAGATCCTGAAATCGCACATGTCGGAATGAACGAAATGGAAGCCGAAGAAAGGGGCATCCCCGTCAAAACTCTCATGGCTGAGCTGTCCCACATCGACCGCGCCGTTGTCGATGGAGAGACGATTGGTTTTGCGAAACTGCACGTCAAAGACGGAACCGATCAGCTTCTGGGCGCAACTCTCATGGCACGTCACGCAGGGGATATGATTTCAGAACTGAGCGTGGCCATTGCAAGCCAAAAAGGATTGACAGCGCTTGCCCAAGCCATCCATCCGTTCCCAACGCAATCAGAAGTGATCCGCAGCGCAGCCGATGTCCTGCAAAAAAGCATGAAAATGAAAAAACCTGCACGCAAAAAGGCAGCATGAGCAAAATCGTGATCGGCGGCTGTGTTAAAATTCCTGACGGGCGCATCGGCCGCGTCCGGGAAAGGCATGGCACTCAAGTCAAAGTGCGAGTAAGGCGCAAGACCAGCACCACTCATCAATTTTTAACCATTGAGTCGAGCAAACTCAAACCCGTCCCCTGTCCAAAGGGTTGGATGAGCGTAGCAGGGTACAATCGTTATCTAAAAATCACCTTAGCCAAGATGAAAAAGCGTCAAGGATTGTAACCCGGGTAATTCGGCTCTTCTTGATAGATCAGATCGTATGGGGGCGGACGCTCGCGCGTGATGTATTTGCCAACGACCATTCCCTCTTGGACGATAATGAAGTAATGGTTTTCAGCGATCCGGCTGTTTCCTTGATTGATGCGCTCGATGTACTCATACTCGACCGTGCCGTCTTTTTTAAGATGGGTCGCATAAGGCTTTCCTGCTTTTTCCATCAGATTTTCAAGCGAACTGCCGACTTGGATATGCTCATAGGTATCGTAGGTCATCAGTGCTGAATGGGAACAGCTGCATAAGACGATGAGCGGGAGGATAAATTTTTTCACGAATGAGTTTCTTCTTGCTGCCATACACGTCCTTGGATCAAAGTGCGAAATTGATCGCTTGTAGCATATTCTGCGCGCATGAGGTAGTTTTTTTCATCTTGTTTTTCATACATTTCAAATCCATCGAAGTTGATGTCTTCGATGCGAAATTCCCATGCGATCACTTTATCGTTGATGAGGCCTTTTCCGGTAATTTTTCCAAGCGCTTGATTCTCAAGATCAATGGTGAATTCCCCGTGGACCAAATTGTAAATCGCAAATTGATTGCTCATGATATCGGAAAGGCCTTTGACTTGGATCTCTTGCACGCATGAGATCTTCCCGTCTTGATCGGGCGTACTGACATTCCAGCGGGTGAAAAAGGCAAGTTCTTCCGACACCATGTTCAATTGGATTTTTCCTTGCCCAAGCCAATTGCCGGGGGTGATTAAAAATTGATGTTGCGCCATTAGAACATAAACCTTCTACTATAGATGCTTTGTAAAATTCCTAAAGCGGTCATCGTCGATAAAACAGACGATCCGCCATAGGTGATCAACATGAGCGGCACTCCTGTAATCGGCAAAAAGCCGCACATCATTCCCATATTCACGATCATGTGCATCGCGAGATAGGTCGTGATTCCTGCCGAGAGGAGCCGCCCGAAGCGGTCGTTAGCCACTGCGGTCACCTGAAACCCAAAATAGATCAAACCGAAAAAAAAGAGCATTAAGAAAAAAACGCCCACGAGGCCAAACTCCTCGCCAAACGCTGCAAACACAGAATCCGTATGCGCGGCCGGCAGCCACTGGCGCCCGGTAAATTCACTTTTATGCCAGCCGCTCCCGGTCAATCCTCCCAAAGCGATTGCCGTTTGAGAGGCCTCTTGGTGATAGGTGTGCGGGTTCAGCCGCTCATACTGATACTCTTTCAACACCTTGGTAGCATAGGGTCGGAAATCATCATGGGAGATAAAGCCTAAAAACATCATGCTGATGAACAAAAGGCCGCAAACGGCGAGCAGGCTCATGATGGAGACCACCCTTTTTTTAATCCCCCCGAAATAAAACATCACGAGAGCGATCGGATAGAGGACGAGCGCCGTGCCGAGATCCGGCTGTTTCAAAATCAAAATAAAGGGCACGAAAACGATGAGAATCGATTTAAGGGTAGCCCTTTTCCGATAGGTCTCCCTTCCTTTATTTTCCAGGTACAGACTCAGGGTCATCACCACAATCAACTTGGCGTATTCAGAGGGTTGAAACGCGAAATTGACCCCGGGAATCCGGTACCAGCGATGGACATTTTGGATCGCAGGGACAAAGAATAGGCCGATCAACATGACGAGCATGCCGAAATAGAGGAACCACGTCCATTCCTTCAATTTGCGATAGTCGAGCCCCGCAAAAAAAAGGTAGACCGCCCCTCCGATCGCAAACCAGCGGATTTGGGTTTTGGCCGCGGCGGTAAAGAGGATCTCCTCTCCCACTTCATTGGGGTCTCCCGTCGTCGCCGCGATCACCAAAATGCTGATCAACATCAGCCCTAGGATGAGAGGGATCGTGCGAAAGTCAATCCTGCTTAAATAGCGATGGTCCCACATTGAATTCTAATTTTAGATGGATTATACTTGATGCCCAAGTTGAAGGCAATTTTATGAAAAACATTAACTACATCCATTTTGACACGATAGATTCAACAAATACTTGGACAAAAAAAAATGCGGCCAACCTCGACCCCAATCAACTGACCTGCATCACGGCATTAGAGCAAACTGCCGGGCGAGGACGGTTCTTCCGCAAATGGCTCTCTCCCAAAGGTCAAAATATTTATGCCACACTCTATTTCTGTCTGCCGATCGGGTGCCCCTATCTCATCAATCTTGGCCAAATCCTTTCTCTATCTTGCATTTCTGTTCTAATACCCAAGATCATGCAAAAGTTGGCTGCTAAACCGCGCCAAAGCCCCGGGATTGAGTCTTTGACAACTCAATCACGGGAGCTTTCGCTGCGGTTTAGCAGCCAACTTTTGCATGATCTTGGGTATAAGAAAAAAGGATTTTGTCCACAAGTCAAATGGCCAAATGACATTCTTCTCAACCACAAAAAGGTAGCGGGGATCCTGTGCGAGACAGTTCCCTTTGAAGATCGGATCGGCATTGTCCTTGGAATCGGCATCAATGTCAATATGTCCCAAGAACTCCTCGACTTGATCGATCAGCCCGCCACTTCGCTTGCTCAACTCAGCGGGCAAACTTGGACTTTAGAACAAATCCTCGAGCCCATCGCCAAGCAATTCTTAATCGATCTCGATCTATTAAAAAAACAAGGATTTGGGCCTTTCCGCGATGAATACGAAGCTCTGCTCGCTTTTAAAGGAGAATCGATCACGTGCAACGATGGGATACAGACCTTAAAAGGGATTTGCCATTCCATCAATTGCGATGGGCGATTGAACCTGCTCTTACCTGACGGCACGATGGCGACTCTCAACGCCGGTGAACTTAAGCATTGACAAAGTGTCATTTAAGTCGGTAAAAAAAACTCCCATTCCACTTTACTTAAAATGAGGCCGACTATGCGAACGCTGTTTTTTATTTTTCTTTTGAACTTTGCCTATAGCTATGAAATCTTGACAATTTCTGATTCGATCGTCGATCACATTGTGTTCGTCGATGATGAATACATCGCTACCATTCCCGGAAAAAAAGGAGGGTCCGAGCTTGTCGACGACACTCTATTCAACCAAATCCTCTTTAAACATGATATGCGCCCCATCATTCGACCCGGATCGAGCGCCGTGAACATGCTCAAAGGGCTCAACGAGCTCGGCCATGCCTGTTCTCTCATCACGACGATTGGCAATGATGAGCAAGGACACTTTTTCTTAAAAAGTTTGAAAGAAAAAGGAATTTTTCTCTTTCTCGAGACGATTTCGATTCCAACCGGCAAATCGGCATGCCTTGTCACGCCAAATGGAGAACGGACCATGCGCACATACCTCGGCGCGTCAAAAGAAAATCATCGCTTGCAGTTGAATGAAGAGATGTTTCAAGGCGTTTCCCATTTTCACTTGGAAGGGTATCAATTGAGGCACCGCCATCTCGTCAATGAAGCTGTGCGCTTGGCAAAACAATGCAATGCGACGATTTCCTTAGACCTCTCTTCATTTGAAGTGGTCAAAGCGAATAAAGAATACATCTGGGAACTGTTGCAAAGCGGGCAAATCGATCTTCTCTTCGCCAATCACGAAGAAGCCATGGCATTGACGGGACTTACACCCATAGAATCTTCAGAGCGGCTTTCGGACTACTGCGACATCGCTGTCGTCACGCTGGGAGAAGAGGGATGCTATGTGAGCTCTGAAGGTACACAATGGCAATGTCCGGCACATAGCGTCAAAGTCTTGGACACCATTGGCGCCGGCGATCTATTCATCAGCGGCTTTCTACATGGCTACCTGCGACATGAAACCATCCCTATTTGCGCTTGCTATGGCACGCTGCTCGCATCGCACGTCATCCAAGTGCATGGAGCGGAAATCCCTGAAGAGCGATGGGAAACCATTAAGTTTGCTTTAGAAAAGATGCATCAGGAGTGATGATGAGATGGGGGTCGATCTTGGAGCGCAGAATCTCTTGGATGGCGTTCAATGTGGCCCCTGTCGCTGAATAACAAGATGTGCATGCGCCCTGATATGCGATGATGAGTTCTCGATCATCCACAAGGTCGACAATCTGCACCCCGCCGGCGTCAAGTTCGATGTACGGGCGGATATCGGTTGCGATGATCTCTTCGATGACTTGGATCTTTTGTTCGCGGTCCAACAAGGCAAATCCCGGATAGCCTTCCCCTCCTTCACGGTGGGCATCGAGCGGAGTGGGGACAGCAAAGGGAATATCCAGGCATTGTTCGGCTGCCATCTCAATGGCATCGATGACGAGATTGAGATACGCATTCGCCTCTTCAGGAAATGCGGGAATTTCACTCTTGTCGCGCACTTGCTTATCGATGAGCTCTGCTGTCAATCTGCGCGCTTGGTCGTAATTTTTTCGGACCAATAATTCGCAGGCCGCCTCTGCAGCGCCGATCAGCGCTGACGGGCCAAAGACTTGAAATTTCGCATCGGCGATCACCCCATCGCTTTCATCGATGTAAAGATAAAGAGCGACGATATCAATGCCTTTTTCCTGTTTGCCCACTACAAGCCGAACCCCTCTTTCTTTCGCCTCAACTTCAGTAAAAAAACCTGCGTGGCGAGGATTTTCAATCTTAGCCATCAGCTTACGGCTATACTTTGTCCAAGGAAAAGAGAAGGTGAATTTCATAGACACTTTGAAAGCCCCTTAAGTTTTTGCGCGCAATCGACGATTATCTTCACAGCATGATCAATTTCTTCCTCTGTCGTCTCATAGGAAAGGCTGAAACTGAGTGCACACCTTGCGATTCGATCGTCCATTCCGCAAGCGTGTAAAATATGGGAAAGCCTCTGGCAACGCCCTCCTCCCATGGAAGCGGCAACTCCTTTACGGTGGAGCATGAACAAAAGCGCGTCGCTCTCCACGCCCGGAAAGGCCAGCGCGGTGCAGTTCGGCAGTCTTTCCACTTGAGAAAACAGCACCTCTGCTTCAGGAATTCCTTGCTCCAGCTTATCGCGCAGGCGAGCAGTTTCTAAGCAAACGTGATCGAAGAGCTGCAGATTTTTTTCCAAAGCTTGAGTCAGCGCAGCTAAAGGGCCGGCGGGTGCTCCGATCAAGGAAGAAAAGGGTGGAGAAAGATGTGTTTTTTCTTTCACAAGCAATCCCGCTGTCCCTTGAGGCGCATGGATCAAACTGCCGTCGAACGTGAGAAAATCAATGGGGAGATCTTCAAAACGAAAAAAGAGCTTTCCGATCACATAACTCGCATCGACATGCACCTTGACATCTTTTGCTTGGGCCGCCGCCGCAAGATCTGCAATGGGATGGATCACGCCGGTCAGCCCATTGGCCCAGGACAATGAGACAAGAGATGTGCGCGGCCGCAGCACTTCCTCAAGCGCTTCTTTAGTCAATTGCCCCTGCGTATTGACGGCGAGAATTTTTCCGGAGCAGCCGAGCTCCTCCAAGCGTTTTAACGCCATCATGCAAGGTAATTCCTCCATATTACTTGTGATCAAATGGTTCTTGCCTGTCTCGCGGATGTGATCGAAATAATGGGATAAGTAAAGATGGTTAATTGCGTCTGCGCTCGATGAAAAAAAATAAAACCGGTCGCCCGCGCTTGCGCCGAGCGCATCTAATATGGCATCTGTCCCCGCGTTCGATCCCGCGGCCCTGTGGTGATCGAGATTAATTTTATCGACCATCCTTGCTCCATGTTGCGCCAGCAAATGTATAGAGGATCGGCTCTCCTGTTGCGAGCTCGAGTTTCACCACTTCGTCCGCCGTCAGATTATCTAAGAACATGCAGATCGAGCGCAGCGAATTGCCGTGCGCGGAAATAAAGACATTCTGTCCTCCCTCAAGCAATGGCAGGATCCGCTCTTTAAAGTAAGGAATCGTGCGCGCTGCCGTCATCGCCAAGCTCTCGCCGTCGGGCGGCGCCTCGTCAAAGCTGCGGCGCCAGCGCTGAACCTGCTCATCGCCGAATTTTTCGCGCATCTCCTGCTTGTTCATCCCTTGCAGCCGCCCATACATTCTCTCATTGAGCTGCCAAGCAGAATAAACGGGGATGCATTGTTTTTCCGCGGATTCGCTATAAACTTTTGCCCACGTTTCAAATTTTCCTTCACGAGGATGCATCAGGCAAGGCACTTTTCTGCTCGAATGGTAGAGCATGGCCAGCATAGCCGTCATCTGCGCCCGGATGAGAGACGAAATAAAAATGACATCGATGGGAAGATGAGCAATTTTTTTACCCCCCTCGATCGATTCCTTTATTCCCTTCTCGCTTAATGGGATATCGACCCAGCCCGTGAAAAGATTCAATTTGTTCCATTCTGATTCCCCGTGCCGCATCATGATTAATTTCGCTGCTTTATTCGCAAGTGACATAGATCCTCGTTTTTTTTGGCTAGATTCTATCAACCTCTAGAAAAAAATCAAATCCTTGAGTAAAATTTATGCCCTATGCAAAGCAAAAAAAGATTGAGCAAAGCCCTTGCCGCTGCCGGAGTAGCCTCGCGCCGCGCTGCCGAAGAATTGATTTTCCAAGGCAGAGTCAAAGTCAATGGGGATGTCGTCAAAGTACCCCAGACCTTAGTGGATTGGGAAAGCGATACAATCCTCGTCGATGAACACCCCATTCAAGGCGAGGAAAAAAAAGTTTACTACATCCTCAATAAGCCTTATGGTTTTATCTGCTCAAACGCCCGCATCGGCTCAAAGAGGCTCGTCATCGACCTCTTCGCCCATCTCAACTTGCGCCTTTTTTCTGTAGGCAGGCTCGACCGGGACACAACCGGCCTTCTTCTCGTCACAAATGACGGGCATTTCGCCAATCGAGTGATCCACCCCTCCTCGAACATTTCCAAAGAATACCTTGTCAAAACCCATCAAGAAATCACCGACATCCATCTCAAGGCCATTTCGAAGGGCACCTACATCGAAGGCAGCTGGATCAAACCCGTCAAAGTCGAAAAAGTGCGCAAAGGCACCTTGAAAGTCACCGTCAAGGAAGGCAAAAAACGGGAAGTGCGCCTCCTCGTCCAAAATGCCGGCCTCGACATCGTGGAGCTGTCCCGCATCCGCATCGGCGGCCTTCGCCTTGGGCCCATCCCCGAAGGACATTTCCGCGAAATGACCGAACCCGAGAAAAAAGCTATTTTCCAAAACAAGGAATAAAGTTTAAAATCACTCTTTATGCTCAACATCGCCCGCTTATTTGGTAAATCGCCCTTTGCTCCTCTACAGAGCCACATGAAAAAAGTGGCCAATTGCGTGGAGAGGCTCTCCGATATCTTCACCGCCTTTTCCAAAATGGACATGGAGAAGATCGAGAAACTCTCCGCTGACCTATCCAGGATGGAACACGAAGCGGACTTGACCAAGAACGATATCCGCAACCACTTGCCAAAAAGCCTTTTCCTCCCCATTGACCGGGCCCATTTCCTCGAGATCCTTTCCATTCAAGACAGCATCGCCGATAAAGCAGAAGACATCGGCATTTTACTCACATTGCGCCCGTTAGAGCCCTTTCAAAATTTTCATGGAGAGCTTGTCGCTCTCTTTCGAAAAAATGAAGAAGTGTTCATCGAAGCAAAAAGAATCATCGAAGAGATCGACGAGCTTCTCGAATCTTCTTTCGGCGGGATAGAAGCGGAAAAAGTGAAAGACATGGTCGAGCAAACGGCCCAAAAAGAACACGAAGCTGATAAGACGGGACAAGTTTTGATGAAAAAGCTTTTTTCTCAAGGCGATACCCTAAGCGTCCCTGTGTTTTACTTATGGATGCGCTTGATCGAAGAAGTGAGGGCCATCTCGCATCTCGCAGAGCGCCTTGCGAACCGCATCAGGATGGTTTTGGAATTAAAATAGGATGGAAATAGAGCTTATATTAAAGTTTCTGGTGCTCGCCGTTGGATTCTACATGGCCTGGAACATCGGGGCCAATGACGTCTCTAACGCGATGGGCACATCCGTCGGCTCCGGCGCGCTGACATTGCGAAGAGCTGTATGCATCGCCGCCGTCCTCGAATTTTGCGGCGCATTCTTTGTCGGGGCCAACGTCTCCGAAACGATGCAGCGCGGACTGATCGACACGAGCATGTTCCTGACAGAACCCATCATTCTCATTCTAGGGATGTGCGCTTCTCTGCTTGGGACGAGCATCTGGCTTCAGATCGCATCGTATTTCGGTTGGCCCGTCTCTACGACCCATGCCATCGTCGGCGCCATTTTAGGATTCGGCCTGATCATCGGCGGCGTAGATGTGATCCAATGGGGAGAGGTCGGGTCGATTGCACTCAGCTGGGTCATTTCACCGCTTATTTCGGGGATCATCTCCTACATCATCTTTTCCCTTTTACAGCGCAATATCCTCTTTGCCATGAACCCATCGGAAGCGACAAAAAAGCTCGTCCCCTTTCTCGTCTTCATCGTCATTGGTACATTCACATTGAGCCTCATATTCAACGGCCTTCAAAATCTCAATCTCAGCATCTCCTTTCCCCATGCCCTTGGGATCGCCCTCATCGCTGCACTGGCAGGCTATGCGATCGCTTTCCTCATCGTCCGAAGGATCCCGCTCCCCGAAATCGATACCCGCCCCCCTTCGCGCTATCTGCCCCAGACCGTCGTCAGCTTGGAAAAGGCGATCAAACACCTGCAGCGCGTCCACGTCGTCTCTTTTGACGAAACCCATGAGCGCGTCGGAAAAGTGTTGAGCGAAGTGAAATCCCTCTCTTACCAAATGCGCCAAGAGACGAGTTTTAGCGAGCGCACTTCTGAATACCGTTCGGTGGAAAAAATGTTCGTCTATCTGCAAATCATGAGCGCCTGCTTTGTCGCATTTGCCCACGGCGCCAACGATGTCGCCAATGCCATCGGGCCTGTCGCGGCCGTCCTCGATATCATCAAAAACGGCGTGATTTCCGATGTCGCTATGATCCCCTCTTGGCTGCTCGCCTTCGGAGGCCTCGGCATCGTCGTCGGGCTTGCCACCTGGGGCTGGCGCGTCATCGAAACCATCGGCAAGAAAATCACCGAGCTTACCCCCACGCGCGGCTTCTGCGCGGAGTTTGGCGCCGCCACCACCATCCTCATCGCCTCAAAGCTCGGCCTGCCCATCTCCACCACCCACTGCTTGGTCGGCGCCGTCCTCGGCGTCGGCCTCGCCCGCGGCATGCGCGCGCTCAACCTCAACATGATCCGCGACATCGTCCTCTCATGGATCATCACCATCCCCGCAAGCGCCGCAATGACCGTCATTCTATTCTACGCCATGCGCTCGATTTTCTTAAAATAAAGGTTTAAACTATGACCACACTTTATAGAATGAACATTGCACTATTTCATGCTCGAGTTGATCAGGTAAACATTTTAAAGTACTCGCATGATGCACTCTTATTAACAAAAAACTGGGACCCGACTTCCCGCCCTAAACTCTTTGCACATCGGCTGCTGGCATTGCAAAATGTCAAAAACAGCATTTTCAATGCAGACCTCTTTCTCAAGACTTGTCCAATATCACAGCAGCGCTACAATGACTCCCTATGTCAACAGCTCGAAGGGGTAAAAAAAGATTACGAAGCGATCTACAAGACCACCATGCAAGAGGTGGACAAGCGCATCTCGGATTTGACGGAACGATTAGACTCAATAGATGGTCAATCGATCAAAAAAAGTGCATTGGAATTGTGTTTTGCCCCTGGACTTAAGTTGGATCAGATAGGGAGACTCAAGAAATTGATTCATCAAATCGAGAGCGCCGTGGACCGAATACCGCTAGCTTTTCCAGAGTCGCATCCAAGTAAGCCGCTATCACCACCTCTCCCCATCCCTCATGATCAGGGATTAGCTTCTTTATCGAATGATTTGCTCGCCATGATTTTCGACTGCCTTAGCCAATCAGACCTTGCTCGTCTCTCATCAGTAAACCGGTTTTTTGCAGCCTTGCTTCGAAGAGAAAAAATCGCGCTAATGAAAAGTGTAAAAAACAAATTCTTCAAAAAGAGATTTCTCCAACATGATTATAAGGAAATCAATTTTCTTGTTCCCGATCAGTTGAAATTAGCATTTATAAAACACCCTTTTCAAATTCATAATGTGAATGAGAATGTGCTGTGCGCCACATTAACAAAATGCACTCCTTATTCTTTAACCGAGAATAATAGCTATATTTTGTTTTTAGACATCGACAAAAAAACAGTTATTGAAACATTGACATTCAATTATCAATATGACATTGTAAGCAAAGCCTTTGGGGATAAACTCGTTTTAGCAGTCAGTAGCGATTTAGAAAAACGCGTTGAAGTCCGGCTACTCGAAAATGGTCAAATCCTGTGTGTGTTAAATACGCCCCACCCTCTTTCCATCTGCGATGTCATCCTCCAGGGGAACCTTCTGACTTCGCTGTCAGTTGCAGAGGGAAAAATCAAAATTTGGAATCTCACGACAAGAAGCTGCATCGAAATATTACACGACCCTAAAATCAATTATCAATTTTGTCTCGTTGGCATCCGTAGAAACGAACTGATCGGTTGGAACTTTGTCAAAAATGAAGTGATTAGATTTCCATTAACCCAAGATTACGAAGTGTTCCCTCCTTCTCAAGACAATCAGCATTTTATATTATCTGATGATTTGCTCTTTGGAAAAAACACTCGGAGTCATATTTCCATTTTTAATCTCGATACTGGAGAACAAAAAAAGTTCAATTTCGATGATAGTAATCGCATTAATTTCATCAAATTGCATGAGAATATTCTCATCGCTGTGCTCTATACAGGGTCCGATTCATATTCTTTTGCTTTCATTGATCTCAAAAATGATAAAATGACAATAAAATCAACCTCTTTTCGGATAGGTGAAATTACATCACTAAATATTGTCGATAACCTTCTCCTCATTGGAGATAAAACAGTATTTAATTTCGATGCGATTGGCATTTATGACATGGGTAGTTGTAAGTGTATTGATAGTGTGACCTTCATTTCCTCCCTAAGCATAAATCCACTAGGAGGCAAAGCACTTGTAGCCGATGGCTTAACCTCAATTGCCCCGCTATCAGTAAGGGATTATTTTTATTCTTCCCCCCCTTCTCAATAGCATCTGAGTGCTGAA
>JASHWX010000161.1 GCA_030043815.1 Candidatus Rhabdochlamydia sp. | reverse complement strand
ATGATTAAAATAAAAAGTTAGAGGTCCTTCATGACGCCGTTGCTGCCGAAAAAAGTGTCTGAGTCGATGATCCACGATCAGACCTATAAAGTTTTTCCTAACGATTTGAACTCGAACGATACGGTCTTCGGGGGGCTTGTGATGTCGATCCTCGATCGCGTGGCGCTCGTCGTCGCTGAGAGGCACTCGGGGATGACGTGCGTGACCGTCTCGGTGGACTCGATGCACTTCCTCGCTCCTGCGCGAAGAGGGGACATTCTCATTTTTCGCGCTGCGGTCAACCGCACTTGGCGGACTTCCATGGAGATCGGGGTCAAGGTCTTGTCAGAGCACTACAAGACAAGAGAGCGCAGGCACATTTTATCGGCCTATTTCACATTCGTTGCTGTTGATGAACATTGCCTGCCTGTCCAAGTGCCGGCGATCATCCCTGAAACTCCTATAGAAAAGCGGCGCTATGAAGAGGCCGATATCAGACGGGAGCGGCGCAAGCAGGAAAAAGAAGAGCGCGCCCGCCGGCGCGAATTAGGGTTTTCTAGCGACAAGGGTCATGAATAGGGGAAATTCCTGGCGGCTGCGGTTTTCCATTGCAGCTGTTTTGCCTGCGCTTTTTTTATCCGAGCACCATTCTTCGATCAAATCGAGCGTGAAGCCGGCTGCTTTCAATTGAACGGTGTAAAATGATAAGGGATGGTGGAACGATGTGGTGGTCTCTGATTGCTCGTGCTTGCTCGGCGTGGTCTGGATGGGGATTTTGAGCGGGGTCATGTAGCGGTCGATGCGCCGGTATTGGAGCTTTTTCTGCTCGTCGATGCCCCAGCTCGATTGGCGGGGAATGCGGAAGCAGGGATGATTGAGGACGATGATGAAGGGGGAAGCTTTTCGCAAATGAGAAAAGGCTGTGCGGAATAAAGGCAGGAGATTGGACAGGTTTTGAATGGCCAAGATGCACGTCGCATGGGAAAATTCTTTGTAGGGGAGGTCGAGCGGGTGGGCCAAATCGTGCATAAAGAAGGAGTGGGAGGTATAACTTTTTGCGCTATTGATGAGCGATTCCGAGGCATCGATGCCAAGGTATTTCATCCCTTTGGGTAGATGGCGGGCAAGGACACCCTGGCCGCATGCGAGATCGAGGATGTGCGGCTGAGCTTTTTTCTCCCTTTCCAACAAGCGCAAGACCCCTGGAATGATCACTTGTTGGTGGTAGTAATGCCCTTTGGCTCCGACGATCTTATCATACCAGCTCGAAGAGGTTTCCCAAGAAGTATCCATCATGTCGCTTTTAAGTTGTCGATCAGCCTCTCCACTTCTGTCAACGCATCGAGGAGGTCTTGCGGGTTTGGCGATCCTGCATTTTTTAGGATGCCGTCGACGTAGCGGATGTATTCGGACATCACTTTTTTAGTCGCCTTTTCTCCATCGTCTTTGTGATAGACGCCAGTGTTTTTTGTGTGCCAGTTCATCTGTTTGCTCGCATCGATGAACCGGTCCATCTCTTGCTGTAATTCCTCAACATCTTTTGAGTTTTTTACCACTTTTTTCACTTGGATGCAGACATTGCGAAAATAACGATGAGGCTCTTCATTGGGAGCACCTGCGAAATTATGAGGCAAAGGCATTAAATTCTCTCCTTTTCATGACTAAGTTGTTTTTTCCATTCGGGTTTTTGAAATAACAAAATCAGCGATGGGGCAAAAAGGGCCAAAACGACGGCCAAAATGACAAACATGACATAGAACACGGTATTTCCCGTCTGGATTTGGGCGGGCGGGAAAAAGCCGATGAACATCGTCAATAACGCACTGAGTATCCCAATTCCGGCGACAATCCAAATTCCCCACTTGCCCCCCGGGATTTTGTAGGGGCGCTCAACATCGGGCCTCTTGTAGCGGAGCTTGATCGCTGAGGCAAACATCAGCACATACATGATGAGATAAAGCTCCGAGACGACGGCCGACAGGATCCAAAATGCGCTGCTCACCGAGGGCATGAAGACAAAAAGAAGGGATAAAAGGCTGACAACGATCGCCTGAACGATGAGAAGGCGCCTAGGCATCCCTTTGTTGTTAATGCCCCGAAAATAAGGGGGAAGATCTCCATCGCGGGCAGCGGCGAGAAGGCCTTTCGTCGGGCCGATTACCCATGTGCTAAGCGAACCGAACGCGCCGATGGCGATGAGCGCTGCGATGATCGGCGTGAGCCAAGTGAGGTTGTAAGCATTGACGAAATAAGAGAAGGCCTGCATCGATCCCGCGACGAGGCTGATTTGCTTTTGGGGAATGACGCTGGCAATGGCGAGCACGCCCAAGACCGACATGCCGATGATCAAGATTGCGGACAGAAGAATCGCTTTAGGATAGTCCTTTTGCGGGTGGCGGACATCTCTAGCATGGATCGCGGACATCTCCATTCCGCACAAAGAAAGCAGAATTCCTGTAAAAAAGACCAGCTGCTCGATAGATCCCATATTGGGGATCAAACTGTCCCATGTCATGGAAATTTGAAGCGGCTTTCCGGTGAAATACCAAATGAGGCCGAGCAAAATGATCAATCCCCCAGGAATGAATGAACCCAAAATGACACTGGCCGAGCTGATCATCCCGGACACGCGCATGCCGAGTAAATTGGCAAATGTCGCAGTCCAAAATGAGCCCAGGATGACGATGAGCGTATATGTGGTGTTGCTGGCCATCGCCGGATTAAAGATATAGGCAACGGTCGCTGCGATGAAAGAGAGCACGGTAGGGTACCAGATCACATTTTCGATCCACAGCATCCAAATCGCTAAAAATCCCGTTCGATGCCCAAAGGCTTCTTTGACCCAGATGAAAACCCCGCCGCTCTTCGGCCATCCTGTCGCAAGCTCGGCAGCAACGAGCGAGACGGGCAAGAAGAAAATCAGGGCGGAAAGGAGGAGATAAAAAATCGATGCAAAGCCGTATTCTGCTGTGACGGGCCAATTTTTTACGCTGCCGATTGCAGCGACGTTGATCATGGCGAGTGTAAAGACACTGAGTGTGCGAGTAAGATGCGGCGAGGCCATTTCCATCCTTGCTAAAAAAATGACTAATAAACAAAGTCTATATTAAGGCAAAAAGAGGTTATGATCAACAACGCTTCGCTTAGCGCATTAAAAAAAGCTAAAGGGTTCTCGAATTTCAAGAAACCCTTATATGAGTCTTACGCCTTTTCTTGCATTCCTGCCACGCTCTCAAAATTGCTCACGGGAATGGAGGCAAAAACGCTTGCAGCGGATGCCGTAGGAGGAAGCTACGAAAAGTATGATTGCACGATCTTGTTTGTGATCGATGGGTTCGGGTGGCAATTTTTTGAGGAATACTCTTCAAAATTCCCATTTTTAGATCAATTTGTCTGCTCGAAAATTTCCTCAGAGTTTCCCTCGACTACGGCTGCCCATATCACAAGCCTCAATACGGGAAAAGAAGTTGGCGAAACGGGAATCTATGAATGGTTTTATTATGAGCCGCTTGTCGACAGAATGATTGCGCCGCTGCTCTTTTCTAATGCCGGGGACCATGAAGGGGGAACGCTTTTGAAAGAAAAGATCACCCCGCAGCAGATCTTTCCTTTCGAGACGATCTATCAGCAGCTTGCCAAAAGGGGAGTGGAGAGCATCGTCCTTCAGAGCGAAGGGATAGCCCATACGCCTTATTCTCAAGCGATGCTTGCAGGAGCACAAATCATCCCATTTGCTCAATTTGCCCAAGGGCTGGAAAAGCTTGTCGAGCTATGCATGAAACCCTTAAAGGCGCCCACACTTTTTTACATCTATCATGGCGACATCGACGCCATGGGCCACCGCCACGGCATCCACTCGCCTCACTTTGATGCCGCCGTCGATGGGTGCTGGAATACCATCGAAAAGAAGTTTTGGCAAAAAATGACCGCATGCCCGAATAAGACGGCGGTGATGTTCACTGCAGACCATGGGATGTCGCCCGTTGATCCTAAGACAACGCTTTATCTCAATCAGCTCATGCCTGATATCACTGATGCGATGGAGAAAAACGAGAAGGGAAACCCTCTTGTGCCGGCAGGATCCTGCCGCGATTTTTTCTTGCATATTGAAAAAAAGCGCATTGAGGAGGTTCAAGTGCGTCTAATCAAACACCTCAAAGGGATTGCTGAAGTGGTCCAGGTAGAGGAATTGATCAATCAAGGTTATTTTGGCACCAAACCTCCCTCCAGGAGGCTGCGTGAACGGATTGGCAATCTCGTTATCCTTCCCTATATAAAGGAAAGCGTCTGGTGGTATGAAAAGCACCATTTCGAGCAGCATTTCTTTGCCGCCCATGGGGGACTGACGCCAGAGGAAATGGAGTCTATTTTTTTATTCGCGCGATTAAAATAATGCCTGATTGTTTATACTGCTCCCGCTCAAAAAGTGTGAATCTGCCAGCGTCGGACAGCCAGTGAATTTTAACCCGCCTGCATCGCTCAACTTGTTCAAGTTGAGCCTGCTTCCCTTGCAAAAGAGCGCACCCCCGCTCTTTTGCAAGTGTCCGCAGCAGCGCCGGCTTCGCCTGGTTCAAATTCACGGCGCCCCTCCGGGCCCGGTTCGCTTCGCTCACCTGCTTTCCTTAGAAAATGTCTATGGACATTTTCTAAGTGTTCGCAGCCTTGGCATTTTCACTCTTTTTGAACGGTCGCAGTATAACAATCAGGCATTATTGTAAGGAAATCTATTTTGCTTTTTTCTTTTCTTGCTTAGCTAAGCGTTTTTCTTTCAAAGATTTTTGAGGTTTTTTGCGATCTTCCTTTTTTGCATCTCTTGACTTACTCATATCCAAACTCCTTGGTTTGCATAATACATGAGTTTATCATCTCACTATTTTACAGAGAAAGAAAAATTATGGATTGTCCCTCGCTCCTCTCCTGCCTCCGACGGCCACACGAGGCGCTCCTCCTCCTTGGACTGGCGCAGGAGCTGGCTGCGGCGGAGTGGGCCCTCCCGCTCCATTTCCGCTCCGAGTTCCTACTCCTACATGAGGCGCTCCTCCTGAGGATACTAATGGGGGCTGAGTTTGCGGGGGCACATGCCCATGCCCATTTCCTGCTCCAACGGGAACGTGAGGTCCGTGTCCGCCGCTTGGCACAAGGATTGGTTGTGGTGGTGGCACATGCCCGTGTCCTGCTCCAACGGGAACGTGAGGTCCGTGTCCGCCGCTTGGCAAAAGGATTGGCTGCGGGTGCGGCGGGGGCGTATGCGCACGCCGTCCAACGGTGACGTGTGGAGCGCTAGGCTGCCACATTGGAGTAGGATAACCGGATGCAATAGCCACATAATCGCGGCGTCCTCCTAT
>JASHWX010000160.1 GCA_030043815.1 Candidatus Rhabdochlamydia sp. | reverse complement strand
GTTATTCACATCCCTTCCTTGTTCTTGCGCGAAAGAGCTTTACGACCCGAAGGCCTTCATCGCTCACGCAGCGTCGCTTCGTCAGGCTTGCGCCCATTGCGAAAGATCCTCGACTGCAGCCTCCCGTAGGAGTCTGGGCAGTATCTCAGTCCCAATGTTGGCGGTCAATCTCTCAATCCGCCTAGACGTCTTTGCCTTGGTGCGCCTTTACCACACCAACTAGCTGATATCCCATGAACCTCTCTTCTACCGCAAGGCCTCTTTCAAGGTCCCCTACTTTGATAAGTGGAAGTTTCCTCCCACTACCTCATTCGGTATTAGCGGCCGTTTCCAGCCGTTATCCCCAGGTAAAAGGCAAGTTATTCATGTATTACTAACCCTTCCGCCACTAAACTCCAAGTTGCCCTAGAGTTTCGTTCGACTTGCATGCCTCATCCACGCTGCCAGCATTCAATCTGAACCAAGATCAAATTCTCAAAGAATAAAAATTCTTTAAGTATTTGTCTGTTTACAAAAAAATTTACAGGCAAATAAGTTGAGTTTTATTTACTCACTTATCCGCACAAGCTTTACTTGCTTGCACGTCACTTCACTTCCGATGTTAAGAAAATGATTAAACCAATCTCGTTGGCTTTCTTCCTTTTGCAGAGCCTTCCGGTTTTCCTCAAAAGGAATTAAGCAACATACATAAAGGCGGGAATTTTGTGCAAATCATTTTCGGAAATTTTTTCATTTTAAGAGGGAAAAAGGGGCTATGAATTTTAAACGCAAAGGCGCTGAGGAACGCAAAGACGCAAATGAGAGTTCGCATCTCTATAGTCGGCCCTGAAGTATTGCTTTGCCGAAGATTTTCGATGATTTTTCGGCGATTTTCAATTTTTGCGAACGAATCTAACTTGAAGAAAGTTAAGGAGTTCGCAAAAGTTGAAAATCGCCAAAAAGGACGAAAAGATTTGGCGAATGAATACTTCAGGGCCGACTGTATAGTCATCGCGTTCCTCCGCGCCTTTGCGTTAAAAATTAATTAGGGGAGCCAAGCTTTTAAGAGGATGTAGATTCCCATCCCGGCAACATAACCGATTGCAACGGGGAGGGTGGCTTTTTTCATGTAGGTGACAAAGTCAATTTTTTCCATGCCCATCAAAGCGACGCCTGCGGCAGAGCCGATGATGAGCATGCTTCCGCCAGTACCCGCGGCATAGGCGATCATATGCCACAGCGAGGAGTCAGGGGGATAGGTTTGCAATGGGTACATTCCCATGGTCGCAGCGACGAGAGGGACGTTATCGATGATGGCAGAGAAAAAGCCGATGAGGGTGGCGATCGCGGCTTGATTTTTAACGGCTGTATCGAGCCAGTTGGCGACGACTTGAAGGAAGCCGGCGGTCTGGAGGGCGTCGACGGCGAGCAGAATGCCTAAAAAGAACAACACGCCGGAGGTGTCGACGCGTGTGAGGATGTGCGGGATGCGCAAGTGGGTGCGGGCCTCATGCTTTTGATGCATGCTGTCGGTCACAATCCACAAGACGGCGAGTGCCAAAAGGACTCCCATATAGGGTGGCAGGCCTGTGAGAGCTTTAAAAATGGGGACAAAAACCAATCCGCCGATTCCTAAAAAGAAGACGAGTTTTGAGCCGGGGACGAGGGCTGTCTCTTCAGGGGAAAGTTTTTGCATCGTGAGTTTGCCTTTTGTCTTCAATGAAAACCAGGCGAGCGGGATGAGCAGGGAGACGACGGAGGGAATAAATAATGATTTCATGACAGCGACAGTGGAAATTTGGCCATTGATCCAAAGCATGGTCGTGGTGACATCGCCGATCGGCGTCCATGCGCCGCCTGCGTTGGCGGCGACAACCACGATGCAGCACAGCAATAACCGCTCGGCGGCTTGGGGGACGAGCTTGCGAAGCAAGGAGACCATCAAAATGGTGGTCGTCAAGTTGTCGAGGATCGATGATAGAAAAAATGCGAAAATGGCGATGATCCAGATCATTTGGCGTTGCGACTTTGTTTTGATGAGATCGGTGACGATTTTAAAGCCGCGGTGAGTATCGACAAGTTCGACGATGGCCATTGCTCCCATCAAAAAGAAAATAATCTGCGAAACCTCAGAAAGGTGGTGCCCTAGCGCCTCTATGCTTTCACTAAGAGGCGCAGCCCCGCAGGTGAGATAAAGAGACCAGCAGAGCACAGCGATCAACAGAGCGGATGCGGCTTTGTTGATTTTGATGTAATGCTCTAAGATGATGGCGCTGTAACCGATGGCAAAAATGACGATGATGAAATAGCAATTCCACATTAGGCAAGACCTGCTTGAATAATTTCGTGCATATGCACAATGCCGACGGCTTTTCCTTGATCGAGGACGGGAAGCATCATGATGAGCTTTTTAGGATCTTTTTGCATGATTTTCAATGCATCCCAGGCGAGTGTGCCTTTTTCGATGGTGAGGGCATTAGCGGACATCAAATCCTTCATTTTTTTTTCAAGCACGCCCGAGCCTTGGCTCTGTAAGGAGCGGCGCAGGTCGCCATCGGTAAAAATCCCAAGAAAATTTTGATGGTCATCGACGATCATTAATGCTCCGCACTTTTTGTTTGAGAGTTCGACGAGGACGTCGATCAAGGCATCGTTTGGCTTGGCGATGGGCATGCGCTCATCTTTGACCATCAACTCGTCGACGGTAACGGTCATTTTTTTACCGATGGCGCCGGAAGGGTGGTTGAGCGCGTAAGCAGAGAGATTAAAGCCTTTCGAGCGCATGAGGGCGATGGCAAGCATATCGCCAAAGAGCAGTTGTACTGCCGTGGAGGTTGTCGGGGCTAAATCAAATGGGCACAGTTCTTTTTCAAAGGGAAGGTTGACAAAGAGATCGCAGCATTTTGCAAGATGGCTTTGGGGATTGGAGACAATGGCCATCGACCGGGCGCCTCGTCTTTTAGCGAAGGGGACTAGGTTGAGCAGTTCTTCCGTCTCGCCGCTGCGGCTGATGATCACGAAAAGTTCGTTTTCGGAAAGGATGCCGATATCGCCGTGCAAGAAATTGGTTGGCGGCAGATAGAGGGCTTTGGTGCCTGTCGAGATCATTGTCATGGCGATCTTCTCAGCGATGATGCCGCTTTTGCCTACGCCGGTAAAGACGATGAGGCCTTGGGTGTTGAGGCATTCGGCAACGGCCCGCTCGACTTGGGCCAAATCGAGCCGGTCAAAATATTCTGCGAGGTAGCGCCGCTGTTCTTGCAAGAGTTCTGAAAGCATAATCGGGAAGTATACGTGAATAGCGAATTTTACTTGAACTCTTACGTTAAAAAAAATTAAAAATAAAATATGAACAAAATTCCCATCGCAGTGGCCTATGGAGACGGGATCGGGCCGGAAATCATGTCCGCCGTGCTGCATGTGCTCGAAGAGGCAGAGGCACCGCTTGAGCCTCGCATCATCGAGATCGGGGAAAAGCTTTACTCTAAAGGCGTTCTCACGGGGATCGAGCCAAAGTCATGGGACACGATCCGAAGTACCAAAGCCTTTCTCAAGGCTCCGATCACAACTCCTCAAGGGGGCGGTTTCAAGAGCCTCAACGTCACCATCCGCACGACGATGGGCCTCTACGCCAACGTCCGCCCTTGCGTGGCTTATGCGCCGTTCATCGGCACCAAACATCCGGGCATGGATGTCGTGATCGTCCGGGAAAATGAAGAGGACCTCTATACTGGGATCGAATATCGCCAGACGCCTGATGTCTACAAGTCCCTAAAACTGATCTCGCGGCCTGGCTCAGAAAAAATCGTCCGTTACGCTTTTGAATACGCGCGCCATTATGGCAGAAAAAAAGTGACGTGCTTTACGAAAGACAACATCATGAAAATTTCCGACGGGCTTTTTCACAAAGTCTTCGATGAGATTGCCAAAGAATACCCTGATATCATCCATGAGCATTGGATCGTCGATATCGGCGCAGCCAAACTCGCTGACACTCCCGAGGCATTTGATGTGATCGTCCTGCCTAATCTCTACGGCGACATCTTGTCGGATGTCGCAGCCCAGATCTCGGGATCTGTCGGCATTGCCGGCTCGGCAAATATTGGGGACCGGGGCGCGATGTTCGAAGCGATCCACGGCTCGGCGCCCAGGCGCGCTGGACAAAATGTCGCCAATCCATCAGGGCTTCTTCTCGCCAGCGTCATGATGCTCGTCTATCTCGGTGAAACAGAGGTTGCAGAAAGGATCCATCATGCGTGGCTCGCCACAATCGAGCAGGGCATTCACACCTATGACATTTACAAAGAAGGCATCAGCAAAGAAAAAGTCGGGACAAAAGAATTTGCCGAAGCGGTCGCAAGACACTTAGGATCAAAACCACAGCAGCTGCCCGCCATTTCTTACAAGGGATCTAAAAAATTTACCGCCTTGGCGCAGCAACAATATCCTGGTGCTATCAAGCGCGATCTTGTCGGTGTCGACGTTTTTGTTTATTCCATTGACAGCGCGGAGAGTTTCATCAAGCACGCGTCTTCTCAGGCCTGGAGTCCTTTATCTTTGCAGATGATCAGCAACCGCGGGGTCCGCGTCTGGCCGGGCGGCCATCCTGAAACTTTCTGCATCGATCAGTGGCGGCTGCGCTTCGCGCACAAGGACGCGCAAGCCACTCAAGAAGACATTTTCAAAACACTGCAAGCAGTGCACAACATCGGCTACGACATCACCGGTACAGAAAACCTGTATGCTTTCGATGGGGCGGCCGCATTCTCATCGGCGCAAGGTTGACAAATACCTTTTGCTTCTTTAAAATTTTGCCTCATTTTAAACTGAGTGAATATCATGAGTTTAGTCATCCGTTCTCAACCTACAGCATTGATTGTCCGCCCATCCCTTACGCCTCTTGTTGTTAGCAAAGCTCATCTTCTGAATAAGGAAAAATGGGCGCAACACATCGCTCAAGCGTTTAGTCCGATTCCCAAAATCGATTGCCCGGCCAAAAAAGCGCACGCTGCCGTTGAATGGATTGAGACTTTTTTTTCCGGTGTGGATCATTTTGAGAAAATGAATCAACCTGAGAATTGGGCACAGCTGCGAGATCGCGCAACTATCTTCTGCGATCACTATGACCTAAAACGATGCACGTGGCTGGGACAGGTTTTTCAGCTATACAATACCCCAAAAGAAGCGAGGATCCGGCTTTTAACTAACAATTATCAAAAAGAGGCGCCATCCAGCGAGCAGCCTGTTTGGCGTAATAAGTGATGATGAAATCGGCGCCGGCGCGGCGGATGCCTCTAAGAACTTCTAATACGGCTTTCTTTTCATCGAGCCATCCCTTTTCGGCCGCTGCTTTGAGCATGCAGTATTCTCCGCTGGTGTGATAGGCGCCAAGCGGAATATGGGGATGGGCCTGCTTGACGCGGTAAATCACATCGAGATAGGTGTGGGCGGGTTTGACCATGAGCATGTCTGCGCCTTCGATCACGTCGAGCTGTGTTTCGCGAAGGGCCTCTTGGGCATTGGCGCTGTCCATTTGGTGCGTGCTGCGATCGCCAAATGAAGGAGCGCCTTCAGCGGCATCGCGAAAGGGGCCGTATAGGCACGTGTGATACTTCACCGAATAGCTAAAAATGGGGATGTGCTCAAACCCATTTGCGTCAAGGCCGGCGCGGATCGCTTTGACCATGCCGTCGATCATCCCGCTGGGGGCGACGATATCGGAGCCTGCTTTGGCTTGGCTCACCGCTTGCTTGACGAGCAGTTCGAGTGTTTTGTCATTATCGACATCAGATCGCTCATTGAGAATGCCGCAATGGCCATGGTCCATGTACTCGCAGAAACAGACATCGGTGATAATGAGAAGATGAGGCGCTATTTCTCGGATCTTCCGGATTGCTTTTTGAATGATCCCATGATCGTGATAGGAATCGGAACCGAGAGGATCTTTATGCGGCGGCACACCGAAAAGAAGAACGGTGGAAAGGCCTAAATCGACTATTTCGTTAATTTCACCTGGCAGCTTGTCAATAGGGATTTGATCAACGCCGGGCATCGAAGCGACGGGTTTTTTTTCTCCCGTTTCGCCTTTGATGATGATGGGCGCAATCAGATCATTGAGATTGAGCTCCGTTTCACGGATCAATCCTCTCAAAACCGGATGTTGCCTCAGTCGTCTTAAGCGAAGCAAGGGAAATGCCATGCTAATCCACTTTGGTGTCTTCTTCGATGTGTTTTTTCAATGCGCCTAAAAAGCCGCATCCGTACATCCCGTCGAGCACGCGGTGATCGAAGGTGAGCGAAACGTGCATCATCGTGCGGACCGCGAGCAGATCATTCTCCAGAGGCACGACTTTTTTATGGGCTGCGCCGATGCCGACGATGGCGACTTCCGGGTAGCGGATGATCGGCACGCCGATCTGTACGCCGGACATGCCAAAGTTGGTCATGGAGATCGTGCCTTCATTGACGTCATCGGGTGTCAGTTTGCCGGAACGGGCCTTGGCGGACAATTCGCTGATGGTTTTTGCAATCTCAGTGAGGCCCATGCGCTGACAATGCTTGACGACAGGCACCATTAATCCTTGCTCCACGCTCACAGCAATGCCTAAATTGACATACCGCTTCACAAGGATCGTATCCCCGTCCAACGAAGAATTGATCAAAGGATATTCTTGCAAGGCCTTGCTGATCGCGCGCGCGACAAAGCTCGTCACTGTCAATTTAAACCCATGCTTGTTCAAAAAGGCTTCTTTTTCTTTTTGGATCAGGTGGGTGATCGCCGTGACGTCGACTTCTGTGACGAGCGTCGCATGGGGCGCTTCGTAGAAAGAGCGGACCATGTTGTCGGCAATCGCTTTGCGCATCCCAGACATCTTTAACCGCTCAACGTCTGTAGACATGACAGCTTTTGGAGCAAGTGGACAAGGTTTGGCGCGCTTTTCGATGTGATCTTCGAGATCGCGCTTGGTGAGCCTTCCGCCCATCCCCGTTCCAGGGATCTTTTCCAATTCATCTAGGCCGATCCCTTTTTCGCGGGCAAGGCGAAGGAGCGCCGGAGAGAAAAAGTCCTTCATGCCATCCGATGCAGATGCGGGAGCGGAGATTGTGACACGGACCTCTTCGCGGACGGCTATGCCATGCGCTTTGCCTCCTCCGATGACGGCGATCAGCTCGCCTACCTGGAGCTCTTGATCGGGGGAAGCGTGGATCTCCTTGAGGATTCCTGCTGCAGGAGAGGGGATTTCGCTATTGACTTTGTCGGTGGAAACCTCCAAGAGAGGCTCATCGAGATTGACAGGATCGCCGACTTGTTTGAACCATTGGACGATCGTGGCGCTATGGATGCTCTCTCCTAATTTGGGCAATAATACCTTAATGTCTTCGCTCATCTGATAACCTTAGTTATGCAATTTTCCCAATGTTCGATCCCATCGGTAATTTTAAGCTTGATCTCGACGGGAACAATGTTCAAAGGCGCTGCAGATAATTTGAGACCGTTGCATAAGTGATCATGCTTGTTAAAAACGCCCATTTCGCGATCTTTCGATTCTCGCTCGCCCCCTATGGGGCGTCCCGCATATGCGGGCTCGCTCGAATTCGAAATCTCATCAAAATGGGCTGTTTTTTCCAAGCATGCTGACTTATGCAACGGTCTCAATTTAACATAATCCTTTTCCGTGCACACAAGCGCTTCCGCCCCTTTGTTTCGGCAGCTCATCTCAAATCGTTGAAGCTGATTCAATTTAATTTTACCATGGTCTTTAACGATGAGAGTGTCGACGATTTCTTGATTTAAGTCACGTACGGTTTGTATAAACCGGGCCGGCTGCCCGATGCCGCAGAAGAGACCGACTTTACGCGGAGGAAAAGCCTCTTTATTCAAAATTTCTATACGTGCGCCGACAAGGGGCGCTGAAGTAAAACGGGCAAGCTCTTGTTGAAGGCGCTCATAATGCGCGCGATCGGCAATATGATTGGCGACGACGAGCGTGGCATATTTTAACCGCCCAGGCAGATCGCGCAGCCTGCCCCAAGGATCAGCACTGTCGATCACTGCGATCTCCACATCGCGGCGGATACGGCGGTGCTGCATGCCGTCGTCGAGAATCAGACATTGAGCACCTTCTTCGATCGCTTTCTTTCCACTTGCGACCCGGTCGGTCCCCACCCAAATCGCTGCACGCGTCTTCTTTGCAAGAAAATAGGGCTCATCGCCGCACTCCTCGACAGAATAAAGAGGACCGTCCCCTGAGGAAATTTTTATCACTTTTCCCGATTTTTCAATTTGAGAGCGAAAACCCCGCGTCAAAATCGCAACGCGCATATGCTCCTGCAATCGAGAAGCGATTAAATGGACAAGCGGCGTCTTGCCGGTTCCCCCGAATGCAATGTTGCCGACGCTGATGACGGGAACAGAAAGGGAACACGAGGAGAATAAACCGCGATCATAGGCGAAATGTCTCGCAGCGAGGGCAGGGGCAAGAATCTTAAAAATGAACCTTTGCATGCGAGAATTTTATCAGACAGAAGCAAATTTGCCTACTGCATAAAATAAAATTTTCTCTACGTTTTCGATGATGATGTGCGCAGCTGCCATATGGGCTTCTTGGATCCGGTCAGAATAGCGAAAACCTGGAACGACCCACTCAAGGTCGCACTGCCCCAGAAGTTTACCTCCCGATTTTCCAAGAAATCCGATGGTCTTCAGGCCATTTTGCTTCGCTGCACAAACCGCATCGACGAGATTTTGAGAGTTGCCGCTTGTCGTTAAGACAAGCAATAAATCGCCTGGCCGGCCTAATGCCTCGACATGCCTCGAAAAGATCTTATCAAAACCCATGTCGTTTGCGGTGCAGGTCATGTGGCCCGGATCAGAGAGCGCAATCGCCGGAAGCGCTTTGCGCCGATCGCGAAACTGGCCTGTCAATTCTTCGGCAATGTGCATCGCATCGCACAAGCTGCCGCCATTGCCGGCGATCAAAATCTTGTTTCCGGATTGAAAGCAATGCGCAACCCAATCGCTTGCAGTTTCAATGAATTTTAAGCTGGCAGGTTGTTTTAAAAATGCGACAGCGCGAATCGCTTCGTCGACAGATTCTTCAATATTCATCTTATTGACGGGATGGAAACCAAGTCCTTTAGGGCTTGGCGGAAATCTCGCTCCTTGTTTTTAATGTTAAATTGGTTTATAATGCTTGTATATTTTTCCAGGGAGTCCAACGGCATTAAGTTGTCTCTGGTTTTGGGATTTTCCCAACCCTGATAAGTTAGCCCAGGCAAAGTCCTCGAGGCGAGCGCAAGATACAGACGCTTAAATCTGAATCTTACTCGATCTATCGGTTGAGTAACGGGCGTGAGAACCTTGATGCTCGATGTAAACCGTCCGTAAGGTGGGCCAAACTTTGGTACCATAAATCACCGCCTGCGTTGTGGGTTGGGTGTCAAAAAGCTTTCGCCTTTAGAGCCAGTTGCAAAACTCCAGCGCATGGCAAAAACGCCCTTTTGAGTCATTTTGCCACCCCGCACCCGAGCCCTACTCCATTTGAGTATGTGCTCGGGTGCGGGGCTTTGGTCGCTGACGCGACTGGCAAACTGACTCAAAATCATCGTTTTTTCCATGCACTGG
>JASHWX010000159.1 GCA_030043815.1 Candidatus Rhabdochlamydia sp. | reverse complement strand
CAATTGCTCAGCCGGCTCGGCATCGCTTCGTTCGTCTTGCTGGGGCGGGGAGAAAAAATGAATGAGAGCCGGGGAAGGGAAACGATCCTTGCCGATTTGTTCGAAGCGCTGATCGGGGCCATCTACCTCGATGGGGGCATGGACTCGGCCAAGCACTTTTTCTTTGCCCATTTCACCGATCAGATCGAAGAGCATTTGAAGAAGCCGCAGCGCAACTGGAAAGCGGAATTGCAGGATTATTCGCAGAAGAAACACCAAAAGCCCCCGGTCTATAAAATTCTCAAAGAAACAGGGCCGGATCACAGCAAAGTGTTCCACGTCGCTGCCTGCATCGACGACGTCGAGATCGGCGAGGGGATGGGCTCGTCGAAAAAAGAAGCCGAGCAAGCAGCGGCTGAAAATGCGCTTGAAAAACTCGGGGTGATACACAATGGTTAAGCAAAAGATCGTTTGGTCATGCGTCGAATGCGGCCACAAGCAAACCAAATGGACGGGAAGCTGCAGCGTTTGCCAGAAATGGAATACCTTTGCCGAAGACATTGAAATCGTCGACAAAGGAAAACGGTTTGATACGTTGAAGGCTGAGACGGCGCAGCCGGTGCGCGTCAAAGAGATCAACTCGAATGAGTTTCGCCGCATCACGACAAAAATGCCTGAGTTTGATCGGCTGCTCGGCGGGGGGATCGTCTCGGGATCGCTCACCCTGATCGGCGGGGATCCAGGCATCGGCAAGTCGACGCTCATGCTCCAGCTCGCGCAGCGCCTTGCAGAACAAGGCTTGACGGTGCTCTATGTGTGCGGGGAAGAATCGGTCGAGCAGACATCGCTGCGCGCAAGACGGCTCGGCGTGGGAGACGACCGCCTGTATCTCTTGAGCGATACGCTGTTTTCCAACATCAAAGCGCAGGTCGATAAGCTCAAGCCCGATGCGATGATCATCGATTCCATTCAAATCCTCTATAAGAGCGAATTGCCGTCCGCGCCAGGATCGGTGTCCCAAGTACGCGAGCTTGCCACCGAGTTCATGCACCTTGCAAAGGGGCTCGGGATCGCGACATTCCTGATCGGCCACGTGACTAAATCCGGCGAGATCGCAGGGCCGCGCGTCTTAGAGCATATCGTCGATACCGTCCTCGATTTCGAAGGGGACAGGCAGCACGGCTACCGGCTGCTCCGATCCGTGAAAAACCGCTTCGGCCCGACGGACGACATCGCTCTCTTTCAAATGGGAAAAGAAGGGCTGTCTGAAGTGAGCAATCCCTCGATCATTTTTCTCGAGGAAAGGCTCAAAGAGATTCCCGGCTCGATCATCATTCCGACCATCGAGGGTACGCGCGCGCTCCTCATCGAATTGCAGGCCCTCGTCGCCGCCTCGGCCTTTTCCACCTCGACGCGCAAATCGACCGGCTTAGACCAAAACCGCCTGTCGCTTCTTCTAGCTGTGTTGGAAAAGCGGATGGGTTATCAATTGCACCACTGCGATGTGTTCGTCTCTGTCGCTGGCGGGATGAAGATCTTCGAGCCCGCGATCGATCTCGGCATCCTGATGGCGATCGGCTCTTCCTTCTGCAATAAGCCGATCGATCCCGAAACTGTCGTGATCGGCGAGGTGGGGCTCGGGGGCGAAGTGAGGGGTGTGCCCCGCATCGAAAATCGGATCCGCGAGGCGATCCACATGGGATTTCGACGATGCCTGCTCCCGAACCGCAATTTGAAAGGGCTCGCCGGCGATCTTTCTGCGAAGATTTCTCTTGTCGGCGTCGACGTGGTGGAAGAGGCGATCCATGAACTTCTCAATTAGTGTCGGGGCTCGAAGTTCTGAGTTGTCGCGGGCTCAATTCGAAGAGGTCGCTGCTGAGCTCGCTCTCTATCATCCTCATGTAAAATTAGAGCCATTTTGGGTCGAGACTACAGGCGACAAAGATCAAACGACTTCGCTGCGCACGCTGGACAAGACCGATTTTTTCACCCGCGAAATCGATGCCCTTCAACTCGCTGGCAAAGTCCGTTTAAGCATCCATTCTGCCAAAGATTTGCCCGATCCTCTTCCCGATGGGTTGTCCATCGCTGCGCTCACGCGCGGAGTCGATCCCTCCGATGTGATCGTCCTTCGGGAGCTGACATTGCCATATGGAGCTAAGATTGGCACATCAGCTGAGCGTCGCGAAAATAATGTCAAGGCTTTACGCGCTGATCTGCAATGCGTCGATATCCGAGGCAATATCCAAAGCCGGCTCGCTTTGCTCGATCAAGGAATTGTCGATGGAGTGGTGATGGCGGAAGCCGCACTCATCCGATTGAAATTGACGCATCGCCGCCGCATTCCTTTGCCAGGGGAAAGAGCGCCGCTGCAAGGGCAGCTGGCTGTGCTTGCCTTGAGCGGCGATGAAGAGATGCTTGAATTGTTTAAATGCTGTGCTTATTCAACCAATGTGAAATGCCGCGATTGCAAGATGTAGCTTTTCTCAATCTCTTCTCATCGCAGGGATATCCGTGCTTTCTTGCCCATTTGAGAATGGGAAGGTGTCCTTGTTTGACTGCATTGATCACGATATCTTCGTTCCATGGATAACCGCTTTCGATCGCCCATTTAAGAATATTGAGGTGTCCTTGATGCGCTGCTCGGGTCACTGTACTTTCATCCCAAGGACAGCCATTGGCCCTTGCCCACTTAACGATTTCAAGATGACCGTTTGCCGCTGCAGTGGAGCATGTCCTTTCATTCCAAGGACAGCCATTTTCTCTTGCCCATTTCAGCACTTCCAAGTGGCCGCCCCTAGCTGCATTTTCGCATGTCGCTTCATCCCAAGGACAGCCATGGGCCCGTGCATATTGCAATATATCGAGGTGATTAGATAGTGCGGCCCTAGAACATGTGCAGATGTCCCAAGGGCATCCATTTTCTCTGGCCCATTTGAGAAGGATGAGATGGCCATCAAAAGCAGCGGCGCTGCAAGTGCTTTCATCCCAAGGACAGCCTTTGGACTTTGCCCACTGGAGATGTTCAAGAATGCCTTTTGCAGCTAATGCTTCACAGGTAAACTCATCCCAGGGGCAGCCGTTTTCTTTTGCCCACTGAAGAATGTCAAAGCGGCCATTTCCCGCTGCTTTAGAACATACACATTCATCCCAGGGACAGCCATTTTCTCTCGCCCACTTGAGAATGTCTAAACGGCCAGCAGTGACTGTACTCAGGGCTGTCAATGCGTCCCAAGGACAGCCATTTTCTCTTACCCACTTGAGCACTTCTAAGCGGCTGCCTAAGGCTGCATAAGAACTCGTTAATTCACTCCAAGGGCACCCATTTTCTCTCGCCCACTTGAGCACATCCAAGTGTCCGTTTTGAGCTGCATAATTACACGTCCACTCGTCCCATGCACAGCCATTTTTTCTTGCCCACTTGAGCACTTCTAAATGTCCGCCTGAAGCAGCCATTTGACAAGTGAACCGATTCCAGGGACAAATGTCGATGCCCGACCATCGCAGGGATATTTCCAATATGTCGCGAACAAATCCGAAATAGCCAGCTTTAGCTAATATCCATTCAGTCTTCTGCCGATCTTGCGATTTTAACCATTTAAGAACTTCAAGATTGCCATGGGCTGCAGCGGCTGTGCACGTGCTTGTATTCCATTTAAAGGAGTTCTTTTTGGCCCATTTCAATTGGTTCAAATTTCCTTGTGCCGCGATGACGGTGCAGAAATTGAAAGGGTTAATTTTTTTATCACCGATGAGAACGCGAAATTTTCGACAAGTCGATCTTAAGACGATTTTCGATTCGACGCCGAGAAAGTGGATAATGTGTAAAAGGATTTTGGGGGAGAATATTCCAAAATCAGATTGCAAGAAAGCGCTGGTATCATAAGAAACGTTAGAGTGAATGATCTTTCTTATCCGCTTGCAGTATTTTGCTAAAACTTGTTCCGCTTTGGCATGGCATTGTGCGATGCGTTCATCACATTTTTTGATTTGAAATTCTAAGCAGCTTTGATGGACCTGATGGGAAAGATTTTTTGCCTTGTGTAAAGCCTCTTTTAAATCAAAAGAGTTCCCAGAGCGATAGCTGGCTAGGGCAAAAATCGCCGCGATTTCACGCGATTCGACAAAGCGGAGTTCTTCCTCGACATTTTCTTCAAAAATGCAATTCGGACTTTGCAGCATTTCTTCAACATTTTGCCATCGAACAGTCAGTTGGTTGAGTTCGCTAATTGACATGTGATTAAATTTACCATATCTTCGTTATTTGATGAAAACCATCCTGTATTTGGGAACCGATCCGATCTCCTACGAAGCTCAAGGACGCTGCCAAGGGCATTTGATCCATTATCCCATCATTAAAATCGTCCCCCGTCCTGCCGGCACAATCACTGCCTATGATGACCTCGATGCCTACACTCACATCATTTTTACCAGCAAAAATGCCGTGAAGGTCTTTTTCCAGCATCACCCTGCATGCGATTTTCTTCGAGAGAAGCAATTGATCGCCATTGGAACGGTGACAGCCGCGCATCTTGCCATGCAAGGATTTCCTCCGCAGCACATCGCCGAACAGGAAACGCAGGAAGGCGTCATCGCGCTCCTCAAGCAGCTCGACCTCAAAGATGCCTATTTTTTCCTGCCGCGCTCTTCGCAGGCCCGCCCGCTCCTCGTCCAATTTTTTGAAGAGCGGAAACTGCGCTACTCGGCGTGCGACCTCTATGACACAGTGACCCAAAAGTTAGAAGTCGAACCTCATTGGGATCAAATCGATGAAATTGTCTTCACCAGCCCCACGACAGTGAAAGCTTTTCTTGAGATTTTTGGAACATTCCCCGAGGGGAAAACATTAACGGCAATTGGACCTGTCACGGAAAATGAATTATTAATTTCCAAAAAATGAGTGGAAAAGTACGATTGACGCAAATGGAGTTAACTTATGACTAAATATACTCTTCCCGATCTTCCTTATGATTATTCTGCACTGGAGCCGGTTATCTCCGGTGAAATCATGCAGCTGCATTACACTAAGCATCATGGCGGCTATGTCAATAATCTCAATGCGGCGTTGGAAAAATACCATGAAGCCGAAGCAAAGAATGATATTGCAACCATGATCGAACTTCAGCAAGCGATCAAGTTCAACGGCGGCGGCCATGTCAATCATTCTGTTTTTTGGACAAATCTCGCGCCTGTCGGTAAAGGGGGAGGAGGAGCGCCATCCGGAGAGCTCGCTCATGCTTTACAAGCCAAATTCGGTTCTGTGGAGCAATTTGTTGAAAAATTGAGCAATGCCGCGATTGCCATCCAAGGATCAGGCTGGGGCTGGCTCGGGATGTGCAAAGGAAGTAAAAACCTTTGTATAAAAACCTGCGCCAATCAAGACCCATTGAGCACGCAAAATGCGGTTCCCTTGCTCGGGATCGACGTCTGGGAGCATGCCTATTACCTTCAGTATAAAAACGTACGGGCAGAATATGTAAAAAATATTTGGAAAGTGGTCAATTGGAAGAATGTCGAAGAGCGATACGCCCATGCTAAAAAATAATTATTAAATTGATCCTTGATTCTGTTTATGTTAAATTAATCAAAAATGGAAAATTATGGGATTGTTTTCGCGTAATAAGCCGAAAATTAAGGTCCAGACGACAAAAAAAGATGGATACAGCGGCTGGGTGAAGTGCACGCACTGCAATGAGATGGTGCATGCCAATGAACTCCAGCAAAATCTCCATTGTTGTCCGAAATGCAATTACCATTACCGCTTATCCGCCGTGCAGCGCATCCAGCTGATCGCCGATAGCGGCACCTTCCAAGAAATGTTCACCCAATTCAAGCCTTTAGACCCGCTCCAATTCGTCGATACGGAAGCTTACACCAAACGCTTAGAGAATGCGAAAAAGAATTCAGGCCGCGACGAGGCGGCGATGGTCGGCACATGCCAGATCTTCGGTGTAAAAGTCGCTTTGGGCATCCTCGATTTTTCATTCATGGCAGGATCGATGGGATCGGTTGTGGGCGAGCGGTTGACCTCGATCATCGAATATGCGCTTTTGCATTGTCTCCCCCTGGTCTTCATTTCCGCATCGGGCGGAGCGCGCATGCAGGAATCCGCGCTTTCTCTCATGCAAATGGCAAAGACATCGGCTGCGCTTGCCAAGCTGCATGAAAAGGGGCTGCCTTATATCTCTGTCATGACCAATCCTACGACGGGCGGCGTCACGGCATCGTTTGCTACGCTTGGCGACATCATCATCGCCGAGCCCGATGCGCTCATCGGTTTTGCAGGCCCGCGCGTCGTCGAACAGCAGATGCGGCAAAAACTTCCCCCTGGCGCACAGCGCTCTGAATTCCTCCTCGAAAAAGGCATGATCGATTGCATTGTCAATCGGCATGAATTAAAGGAGAAACTATTTCAATTGCTGAACTATCTGATGGAAAATGATCGTGTCTATCAAGAGCCGTCGACATACAAAGTGTTGTATGGACAATCGCTGGGCAAATTGCCCCAGAAACTTCAAGAATTGTTGAATTTAGCTGAAAATTACAAGTAAATCTCCATATGGAAAAAATTGAAATTCCTACGCTTGCTAGCGATCCCGAATGCCTGCCTGTGTATGCATCGGAGCTCGCTGCAGGAGCCGACGTCAAGGCCTATCTCAAAGAGCCCGTTGTGCTCGAGCCCGGCTCTTCTGCACTCATCCCGACTGGATTGCGCTTTGCCATCCCGGCGGGCTATGAAATTCAAGTCCGGCCGCGCAGCGGACTTGCGCTAAAAAGCCAAATTACCGTATTAAATTCTCCCGGAACCATTGATGCTGATTATCGCGGAGAAGTAGGGGTCATCTTGATCAATCACTCAAAGTCGCCGTTTGTTGTGACGCCTGGGATGCGCATTGCACAGATTGTGCTTGCGCCTGTATTGCGGGCAGATTTTTGCCTTGAAGAATCTTTAATGACAACATCACGCGGAGAGGGCGGATTTGGCCATACTGGAACGCATTAGCCATACCTTAAGCATTGGCGATTTGAAAAAACTCTTTAAAAAAGGAGAGATTGTGGCGATCTCCAACTACTTGGATGAACGTCTCGTCTTATTTTTAGAAGCGTCTACACGCGATGAAGCGCTTAAAACATTGGTCGATGCGTTGGACAAGGCAGGGAAATTAAAAGACGCCCGCATTTTCCACGAGGCCATTCTCGAGCGGGAGAAAATTGTGTCGACGGGCATCGGACTTGGCGTTGCCATCCCCCATGCCAAGCTGCAAGGCTATGACGACTTTTTTATCGCCATTGGCATTCAAACAAAAAAAGGGATCGAATGGAATGCCCTAGACAATGCACCCGTTCGCCTCATTTTTATGATCGGCGGCCCAGAAAATAAACAAACTGAATATTTGAAGATCCTTTCCCATCTCACAATGGCCATCAAAAATGAAGAGAGGCGAAAAAAGCTGCTAAAGACGTATGATGCGCGCGAAGTGATCGGATTATTTGCCGGTTGTTAGAGGAGTGCCCATGGATCTCAAGATTAAAGATGTCGCAGATTTGCTCAATGTCTCGGAAACGACAATCCGCCGCTGGCTGGGCGACGGAAAAATTCCCGCCTACCGCATCAATCATCAATACCGGTTCAACCGCATCGAAATTGAAAATTGGATGCTGCGCTGCAAGATCAAGTCGCAGACCTTCGACCCCTTGGAAGAGGTCCAAATTTATCCTCCGATCGACCGGGGCGGAACGCAGCACTTTGCCCTCTATCGCGCAATCCATCAAGGCGATGTCCTCTCTTCGATTCCAGGGAACACCAAAGAAGAGTTGATCCGCGGCACGACAAAAGCGATCGCAACCCACTTAAGCGTCGACGCCGAAGTGCTCGCAGAGCTGCTCCTCGACCGCGAAGAGCTCATGCCGACTGCGCTCAACCAAGGGATCGCCGTGCCCCATACACGCGATTTTTTACAAAGCGGCGCCATCGACCGCGTGTTCGTCGTCTATCCCGCATCTCCCATCGAGTATGGCGCACTGGATGGAAAACCGGTCTTTGCCCTCTTTTTCCTTTTCTCAGGGAATGACAAAGGGCATTTGCAACTCTTAGCCAAACTCGCCCATTTAAGCAACAACCCAAAAGCCCTCGAACTTCTAGCCGCCAAGCCCAGCAAAAAGGCCCTTCTGGACTTCATCCGCGGCTGGGAAGGCCAATTTAGATCTGTTTCTTGATTTTTCTATTCTAAAATTCCTAAGCTGTTTATTATTGCTTAGATTTTTCAAACACTAAGGCTATATGTCAAAAGGACTATTCATTAAGAAATCGATTAAATCACTGCTCGATGAAGCTGCAGGCTCTGAACACGGATTGAAGCGCTCGCTCGGAGCGGTCACTCTGACAGCGATGGGCATCGGCGCGATCATTGGAGCCGGGATCTTCGTATTGACAGGCCCTGCTGCCGCTGAATACGCTGGCCCTGGAATATTGCTTTCCTTTGTGTTTGCCGCCATCATCTGCGCCCTGGCTGCGCTCTGCTATGCTGAATTTGCCTCGTTGATCCCGATTTCGGGCAGCGCTTACACTTATGCGTATGCGACGATGGGCGAATTCGTCGCTTGGATCATCGGGTGGGGTTTAACGATGGAGTTTCTCTTCTCCGTGGCCACAGTATCAGTTGGGTGGTCAGGCTATTTTTCTAGTTTATTGAACGATTTTGGCGTCGCGGTGCCTAAGATCATATCCAACGCGCCTTTCAACTATGATGTAACCACGGGGTGGGCTAAGACAGGCTCCCTAATGAACGTGCCGGCCATGGCCATCATCGCTGTGATGGGCACCCTCATCGCTGTCGGTATCCGCGCAGCAGCAAGCTTCAACAATTTAATGGTCATCATCAAACTCGGTGTCATTGCCTTGTTTATCGCCTGCGGCGCTGCATTCATTAATTGGGACAACTTCTCTCCGTTCATCCCGCCCAATACAGGGACCTTTGGACAATTCGGCTTCAGCGGCGTTCTCCGCGGCGCTGGCGTCGTCTTCTTCGCGTTCCTCGGCTTCGATGCTCTCTCGACAATGGCCCAAGAGTGCCGCAATCCCCAAAAGCACATGCCTATCGGGATGCTCGGTTCGCTGGGGATATCCACATTTGTCTATATCTTGATCGCTATCGTGCTGCTTGGGGTGGTGAGCTATGCAACTCTTAATGTTTCCGATCCGATCTCTGTCGCTGTAGCAGCCTTGGGACCAAAATTTGCCTGGATTGGCATCGTCATCAAACTGGCGATCCTCGCGGGTTTGACCTCTGTGGTCCTTGTCATGGCTCTTGGCCAGTCCCGCATTTTTTTCACGATGTCAAAGGATGGGCTCCTGCCGAAATCTTTCTCAAAGATCCATGGTAAATTTCAGACGCCTTTCTTCTCGACGATCTGCGTCACGCTGATCTGCATGCTTTTTGCAGGGATTTTTCCCGTAGCGATCTTAGGCCAGCTCACGAGCATGGGAGCCTTGCTTGCTTTTACCATCGTCTGCTTTGGCATCCTTGTCTTGCGCTACAAACAGCCGACTCTGCACCGCCCATTCAAAACCCCATTTGTCCCATGGGTCCCTCTCGCAGGGACCATTGTGTGTTTGGTCCAGATGATCCTCCTTCCAGGCATCACTTGGATACAATTCATTATTTGGATGATCATTGGGTTCTTTATTTATTTCGGCTACAGCGTCAAGCACAGCAAAGCGCGCCTGCAGATGCATGAGAAGAAAAAATAATACTGCGACCGTTCAAAAAGTGTGAAAAATGCCAAGGAGGCGCCGTGAATTTGAACCAGGCGAAGCCGGCGCCGAAGCAGCTCAACTTGAATAAGTTGAGCGATGCAGGCGGGTTCAAATTCACTGGCTGTCCGACGCTGGCAGATTCACACTTTTTGAGCGGGAGCAGTATAACTGCGCTCACCTTGCGCTCGCCTTCTTTGTCCAGCAGAAGGGGATCGAGAGAAGCAGCGCTAAGAAGAGCCATCCCATGACATAAAAGCAGTCATTGATCGCAAGGACGGATGCTTGGCTGTTGAGAATTTCGTTCATTTGCTCTAACGCTTGTTTGCCTTGAAGACCCAGCTGGCCGAGCCGATCGAAAAACTGGGAGGTCTGCTGAGAAAATGAGGTGACGTTTTCACCTGTGATGGCGTGGTGGTATTCGCTGCGGCGGGTCCACATCGTTGTAAAGACGGAGGTGCCGATGCCGCCGAATAAGGCGCGGACAAAGTGGAAGACTCCCGTCGAGCTGGCCAAATGTTGAGAAGGGACGTCTTGGACGCTCATGGAAAAGAGCGGAGTGATAAAGAAGCCCATGCCGCATCCGAGGAGGAAGCGGGAAAACCCGATGTGAAAGATGTCTGTATCAGTATCTAAAATGTAAATCGTATAAAAGCAGGAAAAGGCGAAGATAATGAAACAGACAGCAAGAAGGATCGGAGCGCCTACGCGAGAAAGAAGTTTGGCGATGAAAAATGAAAAGAGAAGGGGAGCGATGCCGATGGGAGCGACGGCGAGTCCCGCCCAGATGGACGTATAATTCATGTATTCTTGCAGCCAGAGCGGGACCAAGACAACTGAGCCGAAGTAGATGGCATAGGCGATCGCAATATGAAACACTGAGATAGCATAGGTGCGGATCTTGAAAAGAGAAAGTTGAATGAGGGGCCTTTGCATTGTCGCGCTCCAGACGATGAGCAAGGTAAAACAAATCACGGAAACCGACGCTGCTGTTCGGATGATATTCGAATTCAGCCAATCGTATTGCTCGCCTTTATCTAGGAGAAATTGCAGGCAGGTCACGGCAAGGGCCAAAAAAATGAGCCCTATCCAGTCCACAGGTTCTTTTTCGATTGGCGTTTCACTTTTTTTAAGGATGAACCAGATGATCCCTAAGCTAATGAGGCCAACGGGGATGTTGATATAGAAGATCCATGGCCAATGGTAATCATAAGAAATCCAGCCCCCGAGGATCGGTCCGAGAATGGGAGCGGCGATGACGATGGTACTCCACATGGCAAGGGCCGCGTTTTTTTTCTCAGGAGGATTGGTCATCACAAGCAGAGTTTGGCTGATCGGAACCAAAGGCCCTGACACGAGCCCCTGTAAAAAACGGGAGGCGACGAGCATGTCAAATCTCCAAGAGAGTCCGCATGTCCAAGAGAAAAAAACAAATAATAAGAGAGAGATCGAGATCAATCTCACTGCGCCGACCCTCTTTGTCAGCCAGCCTGTAATGGGAAGAGCGATCGCATTGCCGACAGCAAACGAGGTGATGACGTATGTGCCCTCGCCCTGTGCGCTCACAGCGAGATCACCGGCAATATAAGGGATAGAGACGTTGGCGATCGAATAATCAAGGACGATCATGAAGGTGGCCATCGAGAGAGCGACACTGACGAGAAAAAGAGTCAATCCTGAAAGAGGTTTCATAATAAACTCACGTTGCTTCCCATGGCGACATATTTTTTTTCTTGGTCCAGCAGAAGGGAATCGATAGCAACAGGGCAAAGAAGAGCCATCCCATGAAATAGAAGCAGTCATTGATCGCAAGAACAGAAGCTTGGTTGTTCAGAAGTTCATTCATTTGAGTTAAGGCTTGCTTGCCATACAGGCCAAGCTCCCCGAGCCGATCGAAAAACTGGTTCGTTTGCTGAGAAAATGAAGTGACGTTTTCACCGACTGTAGCGTGGTGGTATTCGCTGCGCCGGATCCACATGGTGGTGAAGACAGAAGTGCCGATGCCTCCGAATAGGGCGCGAATGAAATGGAAGATGCCCATCGCGCTAGCTAACTTTTGGGCAGGGACATCTTGGACGCTTAATGAAAAGACGGGGATGATGAAAAAGGCTACTCCGCAACCCAGGAAAAAACGGGATAGTCCAACATGGAACAGATCGATGTCGGTATCTAAGATGTTGACGGTATAAAAGCAGGAAAAAGCAAATAGGATGAAGGACAAAGTGAGAAGAAATCCGGCGCCTGTTCGGGGAAGAAGTTTGGCAATGAAAAATGAAAAAAGAGTGGGAGCGATTCCAATGGGTGCGACAGATACTCCTGCCCAAATGGATGTATAGTTCATCGATTGTTGCAGCCACAGAGGGATTAAGACAAATGAGCCGAAGTAGATGGCATAGGCGATCGCGATATGGAAGGCGGAAACGGCATAGGTGCGGATTTTGAAAAGGGAAAGTTCTATGAGAGGATTTCGAGTAGTCGAGCTCCAGACGATCAGTAAGGTAAAACAAACCAGGGATATCGACGACGCTGTCCGGATCATATTAGAATTCAGCCAGTCGTGTTGCTCTCCTTGATCCAAGATGAATTGCAGGCACGCCACTCCAAAAGCTAAAAGGGTCAGCCCCACCCAGTCAACAGGTTGTTTTTCGGTGGGTGTTTCGCTCTTTTTAAGAAAGGTCCAGATGATCGCTATGCTAATGATCCCGACGGGGATGTTGATGTAAAAAATCCATGGCCAATGGTAATCATAAGAAATCCAGCCGCCGAGGATAGGGCCCAGAATAGGCGCGGCGATGACAATTGTGCTCCAGATGGCGAGAGCAATATTTTTTTTCTCGGAAGGGTGGGTCATGACAATCAAGGTTTGGCTGAGCGGAATCAAAGGGCCTGAAACCAGTCCTTGCAAAAAACGGGAGACGATGAGCATGCCAAATGTCCAAGACAATCCGCAGGTCCAAGAAAAAAAGACAAATAATATAAGGGAGATAGAGATCAACTTCACTCCCCCCACTCTCCTTGTTAACCATCCTGTGATGGGAAGGGAGATCGCTTCACCGACAGCATACGTAGTAATGACATAAATGCCCTGGCTCGACGGATTTACTGCAAGGTCTCCAGAAATGTAGAGGAGGGAAGAATTAGCAATGGAATAATCGAGCACGACCATGAAGGTGACCATCGAAAGGGCGATAGCGACGAGGAGAAGAGAGAATCCAGAAAGGGGCTTCATGGGTTGTCTTCGATGAATGCCTCAGAGAGATTTTCAGCGATGACTTGATCGATCAACTCTTCAGCGCCTTCTTCTTGGGTTTCGAAGACATCCGTAGAGTAGAGCATTTGATCAGGGCGTATTTCGGGGAT
>JASHWX010000158.1 GCA_030043815.1 Candidatus Rhabdochlamydia sp. | reverse complement strand
TGACCATTGACGTAGTACATGTCTGCAATATAACTCAAAAAAGTTTAAAAAAAAAGTTGAATGATTTTTTAAAAAAAATTATTTACATAGGTATGGCGTTAAAAGAGACGATGGGCGCTATGCGCCAACATCTCCTGCAGCTCTCGAGCGACTTGGAAAAGGCAGCCCGTGGGAATAAAACGGCCGCCCAACGAGTCCGCACAGGGTCCATTCATTTTGCCAGACTTTCCAAAATCTTCCGCAAAGAATCAGTCGAAGCCTACAAAAAAATCCGCAAGAAACGTTAAATAGAGTAAACTTTCCCCAGTATGGATGAAAAAGTTTCTATTGACCGTTTGAATGCGCGCGGCTGGGGCGTCTCCGATCGCATCGAAGTGATCGGCGGCCTGCCCGGCGATGAGCTCACTGTTCGCGTCCACGGCAAAAGGCGAAAAAAATGGCGTGCGACGTTAGATGCCGTGTTGCAGCCTTCTCCCCTGCGAGCATCGCATCGGTGTACACACGTGCCTGTTTGCGGCGGCTGCACCTGGCAGCAGATGGACTACTCAGCCCAGGCCCAAGAAAAAGAGCGGCGAGTAAGACAGGCGTTTAATGATTTCCCCCTCTCGCCGATCATCACCTGCGATGATCCCTGGCAGTACCGGAACAAGATGGAGTTTTCATTTTCTCAAAATCGCGCAGGCGAACGTTTCTTAGGATTAATCATGGCAGGCAGCCGAGGCCATGTGCTCAATCTCACAGAGTGCCATCTTGTGGCTCCGTGGATGGTGGCCCTGCTCAAGAACGTGCGTGAGTGGTGGGAGCAAAGCGGCCTGGATGCGTATCGGATGAATGATACCGGCACTCTAAGGACGCTGATCGCTCGCGAAGGCAAAAGGACGGGTGATAAGCTCGTCATGCTCACGGTCTCAGGCAATCCCGCCTACCCCTTCAAGGGGCTTAAGAGCTTTATCGCTGCGGTGAAAGCCTCCATTCCCGAAGAGAATCGATTGAGCATTTTTTTGCGCGTGCAGCAAATCCGCAAAGGATCGCCAACCCAGTTTTACGAAATGCATGTGCACGGCCCCGATCACATCCTCGAAAAAATGCACATTGACTCCAGCGAGCTCACATTCAAAATCAGCCCCAGCTCTTTCTTTCAGCCTAACACTTTTCAAGCTGAAAAGTTGTATTCGGCCGCGCTCAAGATGATTTCAGGCGAAAAGAAACATGTGATGGACCTTTATGCTGGCACGGCAACATTGGGCATCGCCCTGTCCTCCATTGCCGAGCGCGTCACAGCCATCGAACTCAATCCCCATGCCTGTTTCGACGCCAAAGCCAATCAAGAATTAAATGGGATCGACAATCTCGAGGTCCTTTGCGGCGATGTGGGCAAAAAGCTTGAAGAGCTGCAGCAGCAGCCCGATTTTATCCCTCCCGATTTAATCGTCGTCGATCCGCCCCGTACAGGACTGGACGCCCTGGCCCTTGCTCATCTAAAAGCGCTTCGGCCAAAAGAAATTCTACACATCTCCTGTAATTACTTAACTCAAGCATCAAACATTAAAGAACTTACATCATCAGGCTACACCTTATCCCAATTACAGCCCATCGACCTGTTCCCGCACACCCCTCATGTCGAGAATATTGCATTTTTGACTTGATTTTGGACCTGTTTTCGGGCATGCTGGAGAAAGTCTTTTAAACATAAGAATTTTTTAAGGATGGCAAACATGAATAAATTATTAACTGGTGCATTTTCACTCGGTACTCTGCCCCTCTTCGCAGATGCCCAAGCTGCACCTTCTTCTGGCGGCGGAAGTCTGATGCAAACAGTGATTATGATCGCTGTCGCGATCGTCTTTTTCTACTTCATCCTCTGGCGCCCAGAACAAAAACGGCGCAAGCAAATGGAGAACGTCCGCAGCTCCCTGAAAAAAGGGGACCGCGTCACTGCCATGGGAATTATCGGCACCGTCGTGAAAGTCCAAGATAAAACGGCCATCGTTTCTCTCTATGACGGCGCGAAAATGGAAATCCTCAAGCAAGCCATCACCGATGTCCAAGCCGCAGCTGAGGAAAAAACGGATAAAGCTGTCGAAGCAAGCGAAGTTCGATAAATCATTTTGACTTTTCCGCAAGAGATTGCGGAAAAGTCTCGACTTTTTTGCAATCCCGTGCAAAATAGTCAAATATGGAAAGATATCAAAAACAAGCCATTTTGCGGGATCTCCATAAGAAAATGGTGTTCTTGGCGGGCCCCCGCCAAGTCGGAAAAACCACCCTCTCTAAAGATATTGCCCAGGAATTTAGGTCATCCGTCTATCTAACCTATGACCATTTGGAAGACCGAAGGATCATGTTAGGCGAGGCATGGCTGCCCTCGACCGAACTTCTCATCCTCGATGAGATCCATAAAATGCCCAAATGGAAGAATTATCTCAAAGGCGTTTACGATACCAAACCGCCTCATCAAAAAATCCTCGTCACCGGAAGCGCTCGCCTCGAAATCTTTAACAAAGTCGGAGACTCGCTTGCAGGCAGATATTTTTTGCATCGACTCTTACCTTTAACTCCTAGCGAATGTGAAAAAATCCACATCCCTTACACCCTCGATCATTTTTTAGAAAGAGGGGGGTTCCCAGAGCCCTTTTTAGCGCGTGATTCCGTTGAGGCTAATCGTTGGCGTCAACAATATGCCGATAGCCTTCTCCGGATAGATGTCCTTGACTTCGACAATATCCAAAATTTAAATGCCATCCGCCTAGTCTTTGACCTGCTGAGGGAGAGAGTGGGATCCCCCATCTCTTATACTTCCATTGCCAAAGACGTCGCCATTTCTCCAAATACAGTGAAAAAATACATTCAGATCCTCGAAGCGCTTTATATTGTTTTTCGACTCACCCCATTTTCAAAGAATATAGCACGGAGCCTTCTCAAAGAACCGAAAATTTACTTTTTCGACAATGGGCTCGTGAAGGGAGATAACGGCGCTAAGTTTGAAAATTTTGTCGCTACGTGCCTCTTAAAGCACGTCTATTCTCAAGTCGATTACGAAGCAAAAGATTGCAGTCTTAAGTATCTTCGAACCAAAGAAGGCCACGAAGTCGATTTCGTACTGATTCAAGACAAACAGATTAAAAAAATGATCGAAGTCAAGCATACCGATTCAACAATAAGTCCAAACCTTAGCTATTTTCATGAAAAATATCACATTCCTGCCATTCAACTC
>JASHWX010000157.1 GCA_030043815.1 Candidatus Rhabdochlamydia sp. | reverse complement strand
TACCTTGCTGCTAGAGAAAAAAGAGGCCTTTATCAAGCGCGTTACCGATGAAAAGTGCTTAGAGATGATCCGGAGCAAAGATCCTCAAGCCCTAGAAGCGGTTCAGAAGAAGCTCAAAGAAAACACCATTTTAACGTCTATCACGCTGGGGTTCAGCACAACGAGCCTTGTTGTGGCCATCGGTTCGTTTATCTTCGCAGCGCCTATGGCAATGAACATTATCGCCGCGCTTGGAGTTGTGCTGACGGGGGCGGTGTTCCTCTTTGAAGCGTATCAATTAATTGCGCAATTCATGGAGCAGGAACCGGGCAGATACGACAAACTGTGGATTTCCCTCTCGACGATCGCCGCAGTGGCGGCTGTGGCTTTGGTGTTTTTATTTGAATCCGCTTTGATTGCCCTCATTGCTGCAGCAGCAATTGGCATTGTCTGGGTCGGCATCAATGCAGCATGTTATTTCAATCTTAAACAGGAGATTTCTCATGTCAGTTAAATTAGAATTTTTGGACTTCAGGCCAAAATCATCTGAGCTGAAGTTCATTCATTTTCATCCTCGCTATCCAGCAATCACCCCGAAGCCGATCACTTTGCTCGACAAAGTGGAGACGATCAATTATCTGGAGTGGTTTTTTGTTTCGGGGATCAAGGTCCAAAGAAACGATGGAAGCGAGTCCATTCTCAAAACAACGAGCCTCTTTGAGCAATTTTTGTCCGTTGCAAATCAAAGGATCGCGCCCGGGTCATTGGCTTCGAATAAGAAGCTCCATCAGTTATTCTTAGAAGCAATTCATCCGATTGATGGCGGCCTCATCACGGAAAAGGACCTGGAAAAGCTTTTTGACGATCTTCGAAGCTCAAAGTTTCTCAATGCCCTCAAAGAAGATCAACGCAAGGCTGTGAAAAGCTCGATCGAGGAACATCTTGAGAATTTCAAAATCCGCCATTTGCAAAGCTTGCCCTTTGATGTCGAATCGATGAAAGCCAATCTTAAGCCCGGGGATCTTTTCTGTTATCAAAAGCGGAGCAAAATACCGGGAATTATTATCAAAGGGCAGACAATTCAACACATCTTTACCCCTTCTCTAAAAGAGAGGCAAGCGCACCGGTTTAGCCATCTTGCCATTTATCTCGGCGGCGGCCAGGTTGCAGAAGCCTCGACATCAGCTGAAGGGATGAACGTCCGAATCGTCTCGCTGGACGATCCCCGATTTGCCCTCGAAGGAAAAGGCGTCTATTACATCACCCGTTACAGGGATGAATCGATAGCGAAAGAAGCGGCTGATGTTGCCCGGAAGGTCGCCCGTCTAGCTCCTCCTGTCGGCGAATGCAAGTGCCCAACCCCACATCGCTATGCGTATTTTCAAGCTGCACGCGCAGTTCTGCCCTGGCATCCATCCAATTTCGGACCTTTTGGCCGCTATCGCTATTTAAAGCAATACATCGACGACCGAAGGGGAGAAATTCCCAAGGACTTCTTCAAGAACAAGGATTTTTACTGTTCTTATTTTGCAGGATATTGCTACCAAACGGCTGAAAGCAGGCGCGTGATGCCTGCGATCTTAGGCAAAGACGACGCACCGCTCACCGGAATTACACCGGTAGGAAAGGGGATATTCCGCGACCTATGGGCGCGCATCCGCCGGATCGCGAACTGGAGCGCCATGTCGGAGGCCGTCAAGCTTCAGTTCGATGCAAAGAGGCTAACGCCTTTCGACTTCCGCCAATTCATCGTGCGCAACCCCGACTTATTTAAAGACGTGTTTGTCATTCAGAGGGCGGCACTCTAAGAGCGGCTAACCTTGCTTTTTCAAAACCAAGAAATGAACAAGCGGTAGATTTTTGATATAGAGGTACATACAGTTTCCTCTTTTCAAAAATTTGTAAAATATACTACACTGTGGTACAATGAAAATAAAGGTTACCCAACTTAGAAATTTTGCAAAGGAACTCGATCAGCTTACTCATAAGAAAGCGCTCCTTGAGGAAGATTTTTGTGCTTTCAAAAAGCTGTTGTCTGAGAATCCAGAATTGGGAGATCTAATTCCAGGTACCGGAGGGATTCGAAAAGTCAGAATGAAGTCCGCCTCAAAGGGAAAAAGTGGAGGTTTCAGGATATGCTACTTTTATTCTTCTGAACGAAATGAACTATTCTTGATATGCATATATGGAAAAAACAAACAGGAAAATTTAAGTGCAGCTGAAAAGAAGGAACTAAAGGCATTAGCAGCAATTTTTAAGGGAAAATAAAATGAGTAAATTATTCGACGATTTAAAAGAAGGTCTAAATGAGATGATCGCCTATAAAAAGGGAAAGATCACGCTAAGATCTGAAATAATCGAAATCCCGGAACCACCCATTTCTTACACAGCAAATCACATCAAAAAAATCAGGAAAAAAGGACATTATTCTCAGAGCATATTTGCAAAAGTATTGAATGTCAGCATTAAAACAGTTCAATCTTGGGAATCGGGGGAAAGGGTTCCGAGCCATGCTGCTTTGCGTCTCTTGGAAATCGTCGACAAAGGAATCTATCGACCTAAGTTCATTCAGAGGGCGTAAGTGATATACTGTAATATATCATTTTTTCAATTTTTGGTATAGTCCGTTATATCATTTTTGCAAGTAATTGATTTACATTGCTTTAGCCAAGGATTGCCTCGCGTGGAGATTTCAAGATGAGGGCGGGAAAGCAGTTCTTGAGGGATGGTGCGGAGGAGATTGTTGTTCAAAATGAGTTTTTTAAGCTTGGGCAAAGATCCAAGTTCCTTGGGAAGATAGAGAAGGTCATTTTTCTGAAGATCTAAAGACTCAAGCTCGGTAAGCAACCCTATCTCTGGAGGCAGTGTAACGAGCCGATTGTCGCGAAGATCAAGCGCTTTAAGTTTAACAAATCGCGCGATTTCACTTGGAATCATTTTAAGATGGGATTGAGAAAGATCAAGTTTTGTCACTTCTTCGATGACGAGGTAGGGATCGTTCAACCAATCCTTGATCGCACTCGTTTGAGAAAAATGCAATACTCTTCCAAA
>JASHWX010000156.1 GCA_030043815.1 Candidatus Rhabdochlamydia sp. | reverse complement strand
TTGTCGCATGTGCTTTTCATTGTGACGGCCAATATTTTGGATACGATCCCAGAACCTCTCAAAGACCGCATGGATATCTTGCGCCTCTCCGGCTATATCTTACAGGAAAAAGTCAAGATCGCAGAGAAGTATTTGATTCCGCGCAATCTCAAGAACATGGGCCTTAAGACCTCCGAGCTTGAGTTCACGGAAAAAGCGATCGCGCAAATTGTCAATGGATATGCGCGTGAGGCCGGTGTTCGCACTCTGGAAAACAACATTAAAAAAATCATGCGCAAGATCGCGATCAAAGTCGTGAAGAGCCAAGAAAAGAAAGCCAAGTTTAGCAAAGTGGTAATCTCCGAGAAGAATTTAGGAAAGTATTTGGGCAAACCGATTTTCACATCGGACCGCTTTTATGAACGCACGCCTGTTGGAGTTTGCATGGGGCTGGCATGGACCTCGCTCGGCGGGGCGACGCTCTACGTCGAAGCGACGAGAGTCGGAGCTGATAAGACTGAGATGAAACTGACCGGCCAAGCAGGCGAGGTCATGAAAGAATCTTCGCAAATCGCTTGGACCTATTTGCACAGTCAAATCGAAAAATATGCTCCAGGGAGCACGTTTTTTGAGAAAAACCAGGTGCATGTGCACATCCCTGAGGGAGCGACGCCAAAAGACGGCCCTTCGGCCGGGATCACCATGGTGACCGCGATGCTGTCGCTGCTTCGCGATGAGCCCGTGCTTGCTGATCTCGGAATGACAGGAGAATTGACGCTGACAGGAAAAGTCCTTCCGATCGGCGGGGTCAAAGAAAAGTTGATCGCTGCAAAGCGCTCAGGGGCCAAGGTGCTCATTTTCCCGAAAGAAAATCAGCGCGATTACGACGAGCTTCCCTCTTATCTCAAGAAAGGGGTGCGCGTCCATTTTGTAAAAAATTATGACGAGGTCTTTCATGTCGCTTTTCCGAAGACTTAAGTCAAAAATCATCGATCCTGTGTCTTTGGATGAAAAGATCGGAGAGCTGCGCAGAAATGGTCAGACGATTGCTACCCTCAATGGGTCATTTGACTTGCTGCATGCAGGCCATTTGGAAATGATCTATCAAGCCTCCCTCCAAGCGGACGTTTTGATCGCCGCTCTCAATACGGATCGTTCGATTAAAGAATATAAAAACCCCTTTCGGCCGATCATAGCCCTCGAAGACCGTTTGGCGCTCATGGCAGCCCTCGAGATGGTCGATTTTGTGACGTGGTTTGATGAGACCGACCCGCGCCAGATCCTATCGCGGATCAAGCCCGACGTGCACGTCAACGGTGCAGAATACGGAGAAAATTGCATTGAGGCAGAAGTCGTGCGCCAGCATGGCGGGAAAATCCACATCGTCTCTTTGGTGCCAGGGCTTTCCACATCGCAGATCATTAAAAAAATTGTAGAAACATGCGTCTGATCGGAAGCTTTGACACAGAAAAACAAGCTTACGCGTTTTATTCCTTTTTGCTCAAAGAGGGCATTCAGAATATCTATGAGCCATTTTCTGATGAAAAAACGGGTGCGAAGGCGTACCGCATCTGGATTTACGATGAAAATGATCTCGATCTTGCTGAAGAGTGGTTGACAAAATTTAAAGAGCATCCAGAAGATCCCAAGTTCCAAAATATCGACATCTCTCTCGCATCGACCCCGCCCCCGCCCGATTTTAAGGAAGAAGCTTATCCGAAAGAGACCGAAGTCATTGTCCGACGTCCGCGCTTGCCCCTGCTGCTCACTCCGCTCATCATCATCGTATGCGGCCTGCTTTTCTTATGGGTCGATTTTGAAGAAGGTTCGATGAAACAAGAATACGGCCCCTTTGCCGCACAAATTGCCATGACCCCATTAGAGCAAAAACTGCTGTTCGACTTGCCGAGCGGCTATCGTTATGTTCAAGAATTGCTCGACACGGTCCCATTAAAAGATGTTTCGAAGTTAAAAGATGTCCCTCCTGAAGGGCAACGCTTGATCCAGCAAGCCAATGATGCTCCCTCGTGGGGCGGACTGTATGGTTATGTGGTCGAAAAGCAAAGCGGTCCGATGTTTGAAAAAATCCGCCAAGGAGAAATCTGGCGGCTGTTTACACCGTGCCTTCTCCATGCTGCCTTTTTACACATCCTGTTCAATATGGCATGGGTGTGGGTGCTCTGCCAGCAGTTGGAAGCGCGCCTCGGCAAATTAAAGATCTGTTTAATGATTGTGATCATCGCAGTGATTTCCAATACAGCGCAATACCTCATGAGCGGACCGTTTTTTCTCGGTTTTTCCGGCGTTGTCGTCGGCATGACAGGATTCATCTGGATGCGTCAAAAAGTCGCGCCGTGGGAAGGATATCCGCTGGCAAAAGGCATGGCCGTTTTTCTGTTTCTCTTTGTGCTCGCGATGCTTGTCCTCGAAATCATCACCTTCAGTCTGCGCCTCTTTTCTATCGTCCACATTTCGCCCCCGATCGCCAACACGGCCCATATCGTCGGCGGTCTTGTCGGAATAGGACTTGGCCGTCTATCTTTTTTTGCGAGGAAAATGACATGACGCTCCGCAATCTCACCATCTTAGGATGTTCAAGCCAACAGCCGACCCGCAAACGCAATCACGGCGCTTATCTCGTCCGCTGGAATGAAGAAGGGATCCTACTGGACCCTGGCGAAGGCACGCAGAGGCAGTTTATCTTCGCCGATGTCGCGCCTACCTGTGTCAATCGCATTCTGATCAGCCATTTCCATGGAGATCATTGCTTAGGGTTGGGATCAATGCTCATGCGCCTCAATCTTGATAAAGTGACCCATCCCATCCATTGCTATTACCCCGCAAGCGGACAAATCTATTTCGAGCGCCTCCGCTACAGCAGCATTTATCATCAGACCATCCAAGTCATCGAGCATCCTGTCAAGCAAGAGGGGATCGTCGATGAAGATGAGCATTTTCGCATTGAAGCGCGCTTTTTAGAACACGGGGTAGACAACATCGGATGGCGCATCACCGAACCCGATTCCCGCCGCTTTGACAAAGCCAAACTCGATGCAGCTGGCGTTAAAGGCCAAAACGTCCGCCTTCTCGAAGAAAAAGGGGAGATCGTCATCAATGACAAACGCGTTCGCCTCGACGATGTCAGCCACGTCCGCCGCGGCGATTCTTTTGCCGTCGCTATCGATACCCTTCCCTGCCAGGCCGCCATCGACCTTGCCCGCGGCGCCAAGCTTTTCCTCTGCGAAAGCACCTATCTCGAGTCCCATCGCCACCTCGCTGAGAAGCACCACCATCTCACCGCAAGCCAAGCCGCCGAAATGGCAAAGGCAGCAGGCGCCGAGACCCTCGTTTTGACGCATTTCTC
>JASHWX010000155.1 GCA_030043815.1 Candidatus Rhabdochlamydia sp. | reverse complement strand
ATATCCTTTTTCATCTCCTTTTGAGCATGGCTGATCAGGCCGGTAGGTCTGTTCGATGCTTCCGACGTAAGTGGCGCCCACTTCTATGTAGAGAATGGTGCCAAAATCTGGGGTCTTAACATGTGTCAGCATCCGTTTGTTTTCGCACAAGATCTCGATGTTGCGCTTTAAAGCCATGGGATTGACGGAAAAAAGAGGTCCATTGATCAGCTGCGCTTGGTTAGGGATGCCATCGCAAGGAAAGTGAAAGCGATGGTAATCGACGGGGCATAGGCGCGCGATCAGCATGCTTCCTTGTGCGTATTTTTTGGCCAATTGCTCATTTTGCAATAGGGCGGACAGAGAGAATTTTTTGCCTTTGACCCAAAAACCGTCGGCTTTGTCAATGTTGGGGAAGACCAGATAGCGGGCGTCGGCGGGAAGAATAGCTGTGGCATGTGATAAGGGGCGGCATTCGGCTTTCAGTTTGCGGATAAAAAAGTCGTTGAAGGAGGCAAAGGATTCGAGGGGCTTAAGAAACTCAGCGGCGTCGACGTGATAATTTTGGATGAAGGGTTTGATTTTTAAGCGGCTAAGGCGGCTTTTTTGAAAATTGCCATAGAGATGGGACAATAAAGAGATTTTGGACAAGAGCGGGAGGAGAAAAAATGAAGAGAGCTGCGATAGCGCGCCTTGCCCATAGAGTAGCCGAATGAAAAATTCGCCGTAGACTTTTTCTTTTTCGATTTTTTTTGTCGTGCGGTCATAAAAAAGGATGTCTGTCATGGGCGGGACACCGCTGTTTTTCCGGCTATCGATGAGAAGAATGCCAGCTCTTCGATATAGTCTTTGGCAAATAAGTGCTCAATGTGATTGGCCTCGATCATCTCGTAAATTTGGCGCGCGGTATTGACAAGGATTCCTGTGTGGGACTTCGATTGATTGCCGAGGACGAATTCTTCCCGTTGTTTGCTAAATTGGATCATTAACTCTTTGAGAGCGCGGCTGTATTTGAGCTGTTCTTGAGCGGATGTGATGAGTTGATCGGCAATGGCCACCTCATTTTCTTGGACAAAGGGATCTGTCAAAGAAGACTGGGGGATTTTTAAATCGGCAAAGCAGTGGGGGATAAGGAGCGTCAGCAGTAAAATTTTCTTGATCATGGAAATACAATACCAGATGTAAATAATTTATGTCTAACCATTTGCATATGAATAATAGAGCTGTTCTAAAAATTGCAAATGCAATATAATCAAACTCTTACTGAGGATGGATCATGTTTGGATTGCTTAAGAAAGTTTTTGGCACTGCGCAAGGCCGCCTGCTTAAAAAATATGCGAAATCGGTCGCTGAGGTCAATCGTTGGGAAGAAAAATTTCAATCTCTCACGGAAGAAGAGCTTCGTCTTAAAACAACCGAATTCCGCGAGCGGCTGGACAAAGGGGAATCGCTGGACAAGCTATTGCCCGAAGCCTATGCAGCCGTCAAAAGCGCCTGCCGCCGTTTAGTCGGCACTGAGGTCCATGTCTCCGGCTACAATCAGCAATGGGACATGGTGCCCTACGACGTTCAGATCTTGGGCGGTATCGCCATGCACTACGGGGCGATTGCCGAGATGCAGACGGGCGAAGGTAAAACGCTCACAGCGGCGATGCCTCTTTATCTCAATGCCCTGACGCGGAAACCTGTCCACCTCGTCACTGTCAACGACTACTTGGCCCAGCGCGACTGCGAGTGGATCGGCTCTATCTTCCGCATGCTGGGGCTTACCGTCGAAGCGCTGACGACCTCGACGCCTCACCACATGCGCAAATCAGTCTACGAAGCTGACATCCTTTACGGAACAGCTTCAGAGTTTGGTTTTGATTACTTGCGCGATAATTCGATGGCGCAAAACAAAGAAGACCAATGCCAGCGCGGCCATTATTTTGCCATCGTCGACGAGATCGACTCGATTCTGATCGATGAAGCGCGCACGCCGCTCATCATCTCCGGGCCGTCCGCCGTCTCACGCCAAATGTACGACTTGCTCAAAGATGACGTGAACAACCTCGTGCGCCATCAACGCGATTTATGCAATCGCCTTGCGACCGATGCGCGTAAAATCCTCGAAAAATTAGGCAGCCTCGAAGAGACCCCAAACGAGCGCAAACTGAGCAAGGAGCAAGAAGCGGAAGAGAAAGAAGCTTTCCGCAAGCTGTGGCTTGTCGGCAAAGGAACGCCTCAGAATAAAATCTTAAAGCGCATCCGCGAAAATCCCCATTTAAGAGCTCAGATCGAAAAATGGGACATCTACTTCTACGCAGAGCCCAATAAAGAAGAGCGTGCCAAAGCATTGTCCGAGCTGTTCATCATTGTCGATGAGCGCGCCAATGAATTCGAGCTCACCGACAAGGGGATTTATCAATGGATCGAAGACACCAAGTCGACGGCGACCTCAGATGATTTCGTGATGCTCGATTTAGGCTACGAATATGCTAAAATCGATCAAGATCCTGATCTTTCCGAACAAGAGAAATTGCATCGCAAAGTCAAATTGCGCGAAGAAGATGCCGGCCGCAAAGAGCGCACTCACAATTTAAGACAGCTGCTCCGCGCCCACTTGCTCATGGAGCGCGATGTGGATTATATCATTGCTGAAGATAAGATCGTCATCATCGACGAGAACACAGGGCGTCCGCAGCCAGGGCGCCGATTCTCTGACGGGCTCCATCAAGCGATCGAAGCCAAAGAAGGCGTCGCCATCCAGGGCGAAACGCAAACCTATGCGACGATCACGCTGCAAAATTATTTCCGCATGTACACAAAACTGGCGGGAATGACGGGAACGGCGATGACGGAAGCGAATGAATTTAAGGAAATTTACAAGCTTGAGGTCCTCGCCATCCCCACGCACCGCCGCGGCCAGCGCAAAGACGCCGATGATGAGATCTATATGACCGAGCGGGAAAAGTACAACGCGATCCTCAAAGACATCCAAGAGAATCACGCGAAAGGGCGGCCCATTCTGATCGGAACGGAATCGGTCGAGGTCTCTGAAAAGCTCTCGCGCATCCTCAAAGTCGGCAAGCTCGAACACACCGTCCTCAACGCAAAAAACCACGCCAAAGAAGCGGAGATCATCGCTGAAGCAGGCGCCCCCGGAGCGATCACCGTTGCGACCAACATGGCCGGCCGCGGTACCGATATCAAGCTGAAAAGCGGCGTCGCCGATAATGGCGGCTTGCACGTCATCGGCACGACACGCCACCAATCGCGGCGCATCGACCGACAGCTGCGCGGACGCTGTGCGCGCCAAGGCGATCCCGGCACCTCGAAATTTTACGTCTCATTCGAAGATTCCCTCATGCGCCTTTTCACATCGCCGCGCATCACGACATTCCTCCAGCGGTTCCGCCCGCCAGAAGGAGAAGCGATATCAGCCAAAGTCTTGAATAAATCGATCGAGACAGCGCAAAAACGCGTCGAGCAGCGCAATTACATGATGCGCAAGCACACACTCGAATACGATGATGTGATGAACAAACAACGCGAAGAGATCTATTCCTTCCGCAACGAAGTGCTCCACATTGAAGACACGCTCATCTTAGCGCGCGAGATTTTAGAGAGCATTTGCACACAGATGAGCCATCAATTTTTCACTTCCCGCAATACGGAAGGAGGTTGGAAACCAGAGGCCTACCGCAATTGGCTCCAGACCCATTTCCCACTCTCCTTCGAAGCGAAAGAATTCGACGACGACTATCTCAAGCTCGAAGACATCGAAAAGCTCGCATCAAACAAGGTCGTCAACGCATTCAACGTAAAAATTTCGGCAGAGGCAGAAAAAATCGCCAAAGCGCAAAGCCTCTTCCCCAATCAGCCGCAGCCTCCCATGCCTCCCCATGAAATCTTAAGAGAGGTCGTCCGCAGCCTGCTCATCCGCAACATCGACCGCCTGTGGCAAGAGCATCTGCTCCACATCGATCACTTGCGCACCGAGGTCAACCTCCGCTCCGTCGGCCAAAAAGACCCCCTTCTCGAATTCAAGCACGAAGCCTTTGAGTTGTTCAATTCTCTCACCCTGCGCATGAAAGAAGAAATCGCACACGCCCTCTTTAAATTTGAAATGGTCGTCCCCGACATGCCTGCGCCTCAGCAACCCCCGCGGCTTCAGCCCCGCAGACGACGCCCCCTCATCGATCTCTCGCTCATGCCCGAGCTCGAAGAGGTCATCCCTGCCGCTGAAGAAGAGGACGACGAACCCGTAGTCACTTAAAGAGGAAACATTATGGCAGCACTCGCAGCAGTCCCATTAGCAAACCGCGCAAATGGCGTTGATCGTCAAGATTTAGATGCCTTCTTGACATATACCAATCCTGAGAACATCGAAAACTATGCGAATGGGTGGAGCCTCGAAAATCTCACTACTCTTGCCCACAAAGCCTACGAAGTCGTCAAGAAAATCAATCCGATTTTGCAAGCAGGCTCTCCCGACGATGCGGTCATCCCAGGAAGGCAATGGGAACTCAATCACCTTTCTGAGATCAAGCAGAGGCTTGCCAATGCAATCACAGTGAAACGGTCCTATTACGAAAATCATTGGTTTGGAAAAATCACGCACTGGTTTTTGAATTTTTTTGGGTTATGGAATAATGGAGATACTTCCGCAATCGTCGCGGCCGAAGATTTTCTTCTCAGATACGATTCTCGGCTTCCGGTCTATAAAGGCTCTGACGGCAATTATCGAAAGGTCTTCTTTTTCTTTCCTCTGTCTGCTGGTGCAGAGTGGGTCCGCGCGCGATTAGATACCAGCCATTTTTACAACTATAATCCTCGACGTCCCATCCCCATCGTCGAGAATTGCCATTACGGAACACTTGATCCAAGAAACCCTCAAGTTGTAATCC
>JASHWX010000154.1 GCA_030043815.1 Candidatus Rhabdochlamydia sp. | reverse complement strand
CGGACAGCCAGTGAATTTGAACCCGCCTGCATCGCTCAACTTGTTCAAGTTGAGCTGCTTCGGCGCCGGACTTCGCCTGGTTCAAATTCACGGCGCCTCCTTGGCATTTTCACTCTTTTTGAACGGTCGCAGTATAAATCGTTTTCTCCGCGTCTTAAGCGGCCCTGCGTCTTTGCGTTGATCTCATCCGTTGTGCTCGTGGGTCTTTAAACATAGTCATGTCCCCGGAGCTCCAACCCCGAGCTATACAGTGAGATTACTTAAGTTGCTTATATTAAGTAATTTAATTAGTAATTGTCGTATTAATGCGGAATTGATATAATCTTGCGCAATTTTAATTAAGGATTATTATGACGGTTGTGCAAGGTGTTCAAAATAATTTACAATCTTTGAATGAACGTTCTATTCAGAATGACTTTTTTGGAATGTCCGCCCAAGAGGTCACATGTTTTGTCTTAAGAAGTTTGGGCGTTATAGCTGGAACCACAGGCATTGTCTTAGTGGGTCTGACAGTATTTGAAATCGTCGCATGGCCCATTGCCTTGTTTGCCATTCCTTGTGCTCTTGTTGCCGTCGGGTTCTTTTGGGGCAGCCGCAAGTTTTTTGATTATGAAAACCCTGAAGCGATTGAGAAGTACCGTCAAGATGCTATGTATAAGCCATTGGATCAGATCGCAACGGAACACGGCTGGACGAATCTTATCCGCCACGGGATCCTTCTTCCCGAGCAATTTGCCGCCAAATATCGCGAACAAGTGGCAAATATGAACTTGAAAGAAAATATCGATTATTATGAAAAAGTCCTTCAACGTCTCAACGAATGCCCGCACAGAAAATTTGAATATCAAATCCCTCATCCCAGCGAATGGAGAGGGTTATGGCGTCAAGAAACGCGATCAAAGACGTTCGAAGAAATCATCACCTCTTATTCCATCGAAAATTTAGAAAAGTACAGCCTCCTTGAAATCGGAGAGTTGAACAGGATAAAGATGCTCAAAGGGAATTACGATAGCATCAAGCGCCAATATGCCATTGACATCGCTCCAGTAATGCGGCGTTTTGAGGCCGGCACTTCTGAATTTAAGAGGGCCTACGACAGAAGCTGTGCATCAGAAGATCACACATACAATACTCATTGTGCCGTTGTGGAACTACTGGATTTTGAGCAGAAAGTGACCGAAGAGCGGCTAAAGGTTCAAACTGATGCAAATCAAAGCAAACTCAATGCCCAAACCCAATTTGAACAGCGGGCCGCCGCTTTGACGAATCAAGGTAAAAAACCTGTCAGCAGCTTGTCGCCGGAAGAATTAAAAATGTACAACTGCTATCAGCGCGAGCTTGAGTGTGCAAAGTCGCTAGCTGATGATGAACGCCGCCAGCAGATCGCACAAATTGATGCAAGGGCCCAAGCTAAAAAGGAACGCCTGACTCATGCAAAAAGGGAAGCCGAGCAGACGCGTGATAAGGCCCATGCTGAAGCAAAACGGATCTACGATGCGGCAAGCGCTCCATTCTGCCTCGCTAGGGATGCGGAGTTAGCCCCATTCAATCGGGCTTTGCAATTAGCCTTAAACGACCTCACTGATCGCTATCGGGTTTATACACATGATTGAGACCATTGCATAAGTGATCATGATTAATGTTTCTTAAGGGTTTGTTACAAATATTTAAACACCGAGATCACCGAGAACGCCGAGTGAAAATTTCGTTTTTTTGCAGAGGCAAAAAATAAAAACTTTTCTCGGCGTTCTCGGTGATCTCGGTGTTTAAATATGTGATTTAAAAACCTTCTTAAGTACGTTGCGGGGCTGCCGTGAGCAGAGCCTTGTGGCTCAGCTTGATCTGGCCGCGGTCATTGATGTCCAGCACCTTCACTTCGAGCATTTGCCCTTCTTTGACGACGTCGTGGACGTTATGTACGCGGGTGTGCGATAGCTCAGAGATGTGGCAAAGCCCTTCTTTCCCGTAGATCTCGACGAAGCAGCCAAATGGGACAATCGAGACGACGCGTCCTTTGTAGACTTTGCCGATTTCGATTTCTGCAGTGAGATTGTGGATGATCTCTTTTGCCCGTTCCATCGATTCCCTGCTGGTCGCAGCGATGCTGATCCGGCCGGAGTCGTCGATGTCGATTTGAGCGCCTGTCTCTTCGATGATGGCGCGGATTTGCTTGCCTGCGGGCCCGATGACTGTGCCGATCTTGCTGGGCTTGATGTACACAGCTTCGATGCGGGGAGCAAAGGTTGAAAGGTGTTCTTTCGACTTGGGGCATGTCTCGAGCATTTTGCTCAAGATATGCAGACGCCCTTGCTTAGCTTGGGCGAGCGCAGCTTGCATGATCTGCTTATTGATCCCCTCGACTTTGATATCGAGTTGGAAAGCAGTGATCCCATGAGCGTCTCCTGCGAGCTTGAAGTCCATATCGCCGAGCGCGTCTTCGACTCCGAGGATATCGGAAAGGATGGCGAATTTATTTTCTTCGAGGATAAGCCCCATCGCTATCCCTGCAATCGGGCGCTTGATCGGGACGCCTGCATCCATCATCGCAAGGCAGCCTCCGCAGACAGAGGCCATGGAAGAAGATCCGTTGGATTCTGTGATATTCGATTCCAGGCGGATGATATATGGGAAATGCTCTGGATGCGGTAGAGTCATGGAGAGCGCGCGTTCTGCGAGCTTGCCATGGCCGATCTCGCGGCGGCCGGGAGAGCCCATGCGGCCGACTTCGCCGACAGAAAATGGCGGAAAGAAATATTGCAGGTAGAAACGGCTTGATACCTCGCCGTCGAGATTTTCAGAGCGCTGGGCCATCGTCTCGCCGCCGAGCGTACAGACAGCAATCGACTGCGTCTCGCCGCGTGTAAAGACGGCGCTGCCATGTGTCCTAGGAAGGAACGACATTTCGATATCGATCCCGCGGATCTGATCGCATGTGCGTCCGTCGCTGCGTGTGTTTTCGTCGAGGATCATTTTGCGCATCAAATGGGATTGGACCTTTTTAAAGGCGCCCATGACGTCGACCTTTTTGAATTTCGGCTTCGTTTCTCCTTCGGGGAAAAATTGCAGTGTCAGCTCATCTTTAATGGTTTGGATAGCCTCTTCGCGCAATTGTTTTTCCTTAATGCGCAAAGCATCTTTCAAACGCTCTTCAGCAAAGGCGTGCACAGCATCTGTGACCTCTTGCGGAATTAAACGCAAGTTC
>JASHWX010000153.1 GCA_030043815.1 Candidatus Rhabdochlamydia sp. | reverse complement strand
GGCAGCACGCTTGCCAGGGCCCTGACGGGAAGACAGGTATTTTAAACACCTTCACTCTTGATATTTTATTAATAAAAGCACAAAATGTTTCCTGCAAAAAATTGAAAACCAATTAAGGAAACAAAATTATGATCCCAGCACTACCGCCAGCAGCTACACAACTTCCAGTCGTTGAAGCACGACCTGCAAATAATGCACTTATTCTCCCACCCAACCTAGAAAGAATCATGGTGGACCCCCAAGCGCAACAAGAGGATGTCAATCAAGCCATTTTGGCTGGATTTGGAAGATTTGGAGCCTTTCTTCAGGAATTTGAAGCGGATGCCCAACAAGAAGCCAGACGTGTCGGCGGACAAATAAGAGCCCTTGTAGAAGAACAAAACGCTCTTCAAAGAAGAGTCGACCAAGAGGGGCCGAACAATGCAGTACTCAGAGAAAATTTACGCCAAGTCAACGAAAGGCTTAGGGACTTTCTCCAGGCTAATCCAGATCCTAGGGCCCAAGATCTAGCAAGACGCGTTGGCCAACTCGAAATCGATCAACTTCGGCAGCGCGTTGCAGCTTTAGAAAGACCTGCTCCTCAAGCAAATAATCAACCAGATCCACTTGCTCAACTGAATCAACGCATGGCAGCTTTGGAAGCAAGACCTGCTCCTCAAGCAAATAATCAACCAGATCCAGCAATTGCTCAACTTCGGCAACGCGTGGCAGCTTTAGAAAGACCTGTTCCCGCCCCAGCTCCAAGAGCAGATAACCAACCCGATCCACTTGCTCAACTGAATCAACGCATGGCAGCGTTGGAAGCAAGACCTGCTCCGAATCCCGCGCCAAATCAAGCTATTCCCGCTCCTGTCTTGGCAATACTACAGCGATTAGAGGCCGCAGAGGATGGAAAAATAAGAGAAAGAGAAAATAAAGACCGTGACAATGAGATTAGCCGCATTAGGCAGCGCTTATTACTTAATGTTGCTATCTGTGAGCGTGCAGCAATCGCAGCGGGTGGTTTATTAGTTCCATCAGTAGCTGGCGATGCAATTTCAGGTGGAGTCCTTTTAGGAAAAGTCGCGGGCTACATTAAGAACTTTGGACTGGAGTCATGTGTAACGAAGATGTATTATGGCGGGCGTACTTATCAGTCTTGCTCAGCAGTTGCTAATCCTTTCCCCGTTATTAACTTGCTTGTATTTGCCGGTTTCACAGCTGTTACTATTGTAAATGGAATAATAGCGTCTGATAAAACCACCACTCTTCATAGAAGTCAGGATCTCTTAAATTCCTTTGATAGTTATGTAAAAAGCGGCATTAATCCACAAATCGCATTACAAAGCGCAGAAAACGACATTAATAAAAAATATAACGGTTAATTAAGGAGATGATAATTTATGACACTTGCCCAAGCAGCGCCTGCACTTCAAGTAATAGGTGATGGTCAACAGATTTACCCCTATATCGGTCAAATATTAGCCCATCCTGATATCGACCAGCACACTAAAAATCGAGCTGTAGCAGTGGGGTTCCGAGAACTCGAGGATCGATGGCAAGAAGACATTCGTGGGTTAAATGCTGAAAAGCATTCCCTTGAAGCGCAGTTAAAAAGGGCCCACGATCAGAAAGCAGATTTAGAAGTGCGCGTAACGCAAATAGGGGCTGATAATGGGACGTTAAGGGGTCAAATAACCGACTTAGAGCGTATTATTGGACAAAAAAATCAAGAACTTCAAGGAATCAATCGGAAATTGGCTGGTCTAGAAGCGACGCTCGCTGCTAGACAAGAAGAAGTGAGACAACTCAACGAGAGGGCGCAAAAAGCTCAAGCAGATGCGGCAGCAGCAAACCAACAAAGAGAAAGAGAAGTCAAAGCGGCCAATGACAGAATTAATGAAATTCAACAAAAAGCTCAAGCAGATGCGGCAGCAGCGAACCAACAAAGAGAAAGAGATGTCAAAGCAGCCAATGACAGAATTGATGAAATTCAACGAAAAGCTCAAGCCGATGCTAGAGGCTATGAACAGAGAATGAAGGCAGTCGAAGACCAACGAGCTCTAGATGCCGCCGCAGAACAACGGAGAATTGAACAAAACCGCCAAAATCAGATCGCTGAGATTAGAAATAAATTGGTCGGTTCAAAGAGTGAGGCATGGTCTACGATCAATTCTCCTGCAAAGAGACTTTGGAGTTTGACCTTAGGCTCTATATGTGACAAAACTCGAGCCTATGTTCATGCGCGTTTATTGCTCATGTGCTTTGATAAGTATGTGGCGGATAATGCCGGCTGTCAACCCGATGTCGCCTTAGAGAATGCCCGTCGCAAAGCCAAGTCTATTAACCTAAGAGTTGAGTGGGCTGAGCTTCCCGACGTTTTTATCAATGGCGAGCGTTGTCTTTCAAATGGAAATTTACCAGCCATTACGTGAACCCAGGCCTTAAGGGCCGGGTTTCCGCCGGAGGATGGATGAATCATTGTAGTAGGCAGGGGCATCTTGGGTAGACCTTCACCTAATTCTTTTTGCCGAGAGTTTGCAAATATTCCCTTGGTTTCTATATACTTGGCCAATTCAAATTGTGTGGCGAACTCTAAGCGGAAGTGATCATGAGCAAAAATCTACTCGTCTATCTGTCCCTCATCTCTTTCACATGCGGGGCAATGTCCCCCGTTGCTGCTGCCTACCCTTCGATCGAGGCCTTCGAAAGCCGCAAAATCGCCAACATCGACATCCAGGCGGAAAATCTGCCTCCGAATGCCTCCTTTGACCCCAAGGCGGTGCTGGCGAAGTTAAAGACAAAGGTCGGCGATCCCTTTTCGCAGATGATCTTCGATAGCGACTTGAAAACCCTCTCGGATGAATACGACCGCGTCGAGCCGAATATCGCCGTTCAAAATGGCGAGGTTTACCTCACGATCAAAGTCTGGCAGCGCCCGATCATCCGCACAATTAAATGGAACGGCAACACTCACATTAAGACGAGAACGCTGCAGAAAGAACTCGGGATCAAGCCCCACGCTGTCTTCAATCGGCAGGCATTCAACAAAGCCTTCAATAAGGTCAAAGAGTACTACGTCAAAAAGGGGTATTTCGAGTCGCAGCTGCAATACGCCGTTGTGCCCGACCATAAGACCAACGAAGTCGACATCATCATCGAAGTGCGCGAGGGAAGGTCCGGCAAAATCGACAATATCATCTTCAATGGGTTCACGAGCAAAGAGCAAAGCGAACTCCTCGGGATGATCTACACGAAGAAGTACAACTTGTTCACAAGCTGGCTCACCGGCATGGGGACCTATCACGAAGAAGCGCTGGAGCAAGACAAGCTCACCATCATCAATTTCCTGCAAAATCAAGGCTATGCGGACGCTAAAGTCGACATCCAAGTCAAAGAGGCAAAGTCGGAAGGGAAGATCATTTTGGTCATCACTGCAGACAGGGGGCCCGTTTTTCACTTCGGCAAGATCACTTATAAAGGCAACAAACTATTTTCCGATAAAGAGATCGACAATCTCTTCCTCGTCCGCCCAGGGGCCGTTTATTCCCCTGAAAAATTGCGCCAGACCGCACAGGCGATCAAAGATCTTTACGGCCGCAAAGGCTACATCGATGCTAACGTGCAGTATGAAGTACAACTTGTCGCCAATGAGCCTGTTTACAACGTCTACTTCCAGGTCAATGAGGGCGAGCTCTACAAGATTGGAATGGTCCGCGTCTTCGGAAACGTCCAAACGCAGGCCAATGTCATCTTGCGCGAATCTCTGCTTGTCCCAGGCGAGACATTTGACTCAGCCAAGCTGAAAGCCACACAGGCGCGGCTTGAGAATATGGGCTACTTTAAAAGCGTTAACGTCTATGCCGTGCGCACGCAGGACGATCAAGCCTTAGGCGAAAACTACCGCGACGTCTACATCGAAGTAGAAGAAACGACCACGGGCAACATCTCACTATTCTTTGGATTCAGCAGCACTGACGATCTGTTCGGCGGCCTTGACTTGTCGGAAAGCAATTTCAATTACAAAGGGATTCCAAAGATCTTTAAGGACGGCCTTTCATCTCTTCGCGGCGCGGGAGAATACGCCCATGCGCGCGCCAGCATTGGCGCTAAGCAGCGCTCCTACACTCTCACTTGGTTGACGCCTTACTTCCGCGACTCTTTGTGGCGCGTCGGATTCGATGTCTCTGAGACCCACAGCACATTGATCTCGAAAGACTACGACATGAACACGTTTGGCTTTTCACTTTACGCCTCCTATCCGATCAATTACTACTGGACATACGGAATCAAATACCGCTTCCGCAATTCGCAAATCCGTATTCCTCATGATGTGTCCAAGTCGGAGCGAGATCAAGAACATAATAGCGGCGTGATTTCCGCCATCGGCACATCGCTCACATTCGACTCGACCGATAGCGCAGTCAAGCCCCATAACGGCTTTCGATCCATCATCGAGGCCGAGATGGCCGGCATCTGGGGCGATTTCTACTTTGCGCGATTCGCCTACGTCAACACCTACTATACCGAGCTTTGGCGTCACGGGATTATGAAATACCGCTGGGATTTCCGCTTCATCGAGCCTCTATTTAACACAAATAATCCTAACGACATTCCGCTGAGCGAGCGCTTCTTCATCGGGGGCTTGAACTCTGTCCGCGGTTATAAAGACTTCGATTTAGGACCCCACTTTTCCAGCGGCGATCCCAAAGGGGGCATCTCTGCAACCGTTCTTTCGATCGAATACCTCCACGAGCTTTTCTCATTCATGGACGGATTTGTGTTCGCAGATGCGGGAAGCATCTCGATGGACCGCTTCACATGGGATACCTTCCGACTCAGCACCGGTTTTGGCGCGCGTCTTGAACTGATCAACCGCGTCCCCATCATCTTAGGCTTAGGATTCCCAATCAATCGGCAAGAAGGCGCCGACGTGCGCAGATTCTTCTTCTCGATGGGAGGACAATTTTGAAAAATTTACAAATCAACAGGAGAACATTCATGAAAAAACACCGTTTTGCAGCCATTTTACTCGCCGCCCTCACGCTAACCTCTTTTGCGTATAGCGTAGACGTCGGCATTGTCAACTTCGGCACATGCGTGGCCGACTCCAAGCTCGGCAAACAAGAACAGTCGTCATTTGAATCCCTAAAAAAACAAATGACCACCCTTCTTGAAGATACTGAAAAACAACTCAATGAAATGTCGACAAAATTCAACGATCCCGATTATCTCGACGGCCTCTCCCCTGAAGCGGAAGAAGAGCTTAAAGTCAAATTCCGCACGCTGAACGAAGAGCTCGGACGCTATCAAAATCAGTACTATCAAGTCATGAACCAAGCCAATATGCGCATCGTTCAGGCAATGTCTTTGAACATCGCTACCGCTGCAGAAAAAGTCGCCAAAGACAAAAAGCTCACGATGGTCGTCAACAAAGACGCCTGTTTTTACTTTTCCCCCGCTCTCGATGTGACAGCTCTTATCGTCGCTGAAATGGACAAGAATTTCAACAGCGCCCAAAAAGTGACGGCATCAGCAAATGAAGCTGTTCAAGATCCGCAAAAAACGGAAGCGAAAAAGTAATATGACTAAGAATTATACTCTCGCCGAGCTCGCTGAGCTCACTCAATCCACACTTGTTGGCGATCCTCTCCATTGCATTACAGGAGTCGATGATTTGGACGGTGCTTGCTCGAGAGAGGCATCATTCTTAGCAAACGCCCGTTACCGCCCTCTTCTCAAGGAGACAAAGGCCGGCGTAGTCTGCATCGACCGGCAAACCCCTATCGAAGAGGGCAAAAATTTCCTCATCTCGGACGACCCCTCACGCGCTTTCCAAATGATCGTTGAAGCGCTCCTCATCGATGCGTTCAATTCTACAGGCTTTACGGGAATTCATCCGACCGCTGTCATCCACCCTAGCGTCAAGCTCGGAAAAGACGTGCAGATCGGCCCCCACGTCGTGGTCGACCAAGGATCGGAAATTGGAGACTGCACTAAGCTCTCACCCTTTGTCTCCATTGGCCCTGGCGTCATCGTAGGATCCCACTGCCATTTTCATTCCCATGTGACTGTCCGTGAAAAATGCATCATCGGCAATCGCGTCATTTTGCAGCCCGGAGCCGTCATCGGCTCTTGCGGATTTGGCTACATCACAGATTCCATGGGCAAACACATCAAACTCGAACAACTTGGCAGAGTCGTCATCGAAGATGATGTCGAAGTCGGCTCAAACACCACCATCGATCGCGCGCGCTTCAAGGAGACGCGCATCGGCCGTGGCACCAAGATCGATAATTTGGTCCAAATCGGCCACAATGTCAATGTCGGCCACGACAACATCATCGTTTCCCAGACCGGAATTGCCGGGTCTGTCAAAACTGGCAAAAATGTCGTTTTTGGCGGCCAAGCAGGCGTCGTCGGACACCTCGAGATTGCCGATTACGTGATGATCGCCACCCGCGGAGGCGTCAGCAAATCCATCACCCAAGCCGGCAAATATGCAGGCGGCCCTGTAATGGACCTTGCAGACTACAACCGCCAGCAGGTGCATTTGAGAAAAATCGAGGCTTACGTCAAGCAAATCGACAACTTAGAAAAACGGATTAAAGAATTAGAAGCAAAATTAGAGTCTGATGTTAACTAGCAAGGAGTACCCTAATGGCTGCACCTTCTATTCAGTTTCTCGGCAATCGTGCCAACCAAGCAGGTGAGTCTGCTTACTCGCGCATTTACAACGCATACGATCGTCTCCGTTCTTTTATCGCCGATTTCCGTCAAAGAAATGACGGGACGCAATGGGGCCTCCGCCAAGAAATTCCCTTTGAGCGATGGTTTTATGAGATGGGCTTCCAAAACCCCATCACCGACTCCGATCAATTGCTTAAAGCCCATCTATGGGCCGTCCCAGCAGTCCTCGAAGGGCTGATCAAGACCGTCGCAGAAGCCGTTATGCTGTTCTTCGCTGCTTCCGATGAGGAAAAAAACCGCCATTTTGAAGTGTTGAAAGCCCAGTGGGTCGGACTTTCCTTCAGCCTGCTTGCAGTGATCATGCCCAACCTCGCTAAAGACAAAGCCGCCAACCCCGGAGGCATTCCTCTTGTAGGCTGCTCCATGGTCGATTGGAAATGGGGCACACCTTACAATGGCAAAATGGAAGTGCCGATTTGGCACATCGAATGCTCCCAGTACCCTAGCTTTCAAACATAGGAAAATTCAGATATGGCTGCTGTCGCTTTTAGAAGTAAATCGGTAAGTATTAATGTACCCACTAACCACCCTTTAGAAAATGTATTTCTAGTTCCTAATTATTACACACGAATGGCATCTATTTTAACCAAATGCACTCTTTTTGATGGCTTAGGTTCAATATTTAATAAATGCAAGGTCATGTCCTTAAACGACGAAAATGACGCGCGCATTTGGGAGGTTTTAGATCGGAACAGCAAACATTCATGGCATATTTATGCTTTTCACGAGGGTCGTCTCCCATTGTTTGATTCGGATCACACCCCGATAAAATCCGGAATAGTGCAATCGCTCGATAACAAAGACGAACTATGCTCTTTAGAAGCTTTGCAAAGTTCCTATAGTGAAGTCATTAAAAGGATGATAAATGGGTGGAGAAAAGCAGAGCCCAAGGATGATACACCTTCTTTTAGCTTATGGGAACAACAAAAGTTCCTACAATTAATTAAAGATCAACCATTTGATAACGAAAGTTATTTGATTTTTCATATGGCTCGTAGATTCTCTTTACAACATGATGTTGGAACTGATCTAGATAATGGAAAACTTCGTTTGTGGATCAAACATTCAGCAATTGAAGAAGTCACCAATAAAATGGGCTTTCGAATGAGTGAATTCGCCAGATTATGAGAGCACAGAGGGAGAAAGAATAAAATCTATCAAAGCAATAGCAGCGAAGGGTTCTCGAGGAAGTTCTGCACTGTCTTGAGGAATTTTGCTCCTTCGGCGCCGTCGATGACGCGATGGTCGGCGGAAAGAGTGAGGCGCATCGTTTTGCCGGGAACGACGTTGCCGTCTTTGACGATGGGCTTGTCTTCGATGCCGCCGATGGCCAATATGGCAGCTTGAGGCGGGTTGATGATCGCAACGAATTCTGTGATGCCAAACATTCCAAGATTAGAAACGCTAAACGATCCGCCGATGTACTCTTCGCGGGCGAGCTTGCCGTCGCGGGCGCGGGCGACGAGGAGTTTCATCTCTTGGGAGAGCTGGCCGAGGTTCTTGAAATCAGCATGGCGGATGATCGGGGTGATAAGGCCGGCGGGAACGTTGACGGCGACAGAGAGGTCGATCGTCTTAAAGCGGATGATCGTATTTGTCACTGTATTGAAACCGGAATTCACGTCGGGATGCTGTCTTAAGGCGAGCGCAGTCGCACGCAGGATGAAATCGTTGAAGGAAACTTTCAGGGAGACAGAAGCGAGCTCTGCGCGCAAACTGATGAGCTTTTCAGCATTGATCTCTAGGGTGCAATAGAAATGAGGAATGAATGTCTTGGACTCTTGCAGGCGCTGGGCGATGATTTTGCGCATGGGGGTCAGCGGAACTTCCTCATAGGTGCCGGGAGGAAGGGTGGGGGTTTCACGGCGGCCGAAGGTAACAGGTGTGGCGGGTTGGCCGAGGTCGAGGTCTTGGCTCATGATCCTTCCATGCGGCCCTGTGCCTTTCACTGTGGTCAGATCGATGTTCTTTTCTTTGGCCAATCGTTTGGCAAGAGGCGATGAGAGAATAGGGCCTCCCATTTCCCCTTCTGGTCCGGCAAAGGTATATTCTTTGAGCGGGGGTTCTGGAACAAAAGCGGGCAGCGCTAAGCCGCCAGTTACGGGTTTGGGGGCTGGGGCCTCTTTTGCAGGGGCTTCTTCTTTGATAGGTGCAGGTGCGGCAGGTTTCGGTGTGATGCCTTCGGGAACATAGCCTTCGATGCTTTCGTCTTTTTTCTCGGTGAAGATGGCAATGGCTTGATTGACGACGGCGGTGCCGCCTTCTTTGATGAGGATTTTGCGCAGCCAGCCTTCATCCAGAGCGCTGTGCTCTACGGTGGCCTTATCTGTGGCAATTTCGAGGAGGACCTCCCCGGCTTTGACAAATTCGCCTTCTTTTTTACGCCATTTGGCAATCGTTCCTTCTTCCATCGTGGGCGAGAGTTTCGGCATCGTGAAAGTAAATGGCATATTCTTCCTACATTAAAGTTTGCTCGATGGCGGCGATGATCCGCTCAAGCGTCGGCATGGTCTCTTTTTCCAATGCTTTGGAATAGGGCATGGGGGTTTCTCTTTGGCAGACGCGGATCAACGGGGCATCGAGGTAATCAAAGCAATGCTCGATAATCTGAAAACCTACCTCGGCGCAAATGCCTGCGAATATGTGCCCTTCTTCGACAAGGACGACGCGGTGCGTCCTTCTCACCGATTCGGCAATGGTGGTGATATCGAGGGGTTTGATCGTCCGCAAATCGATGAGCTCGACGCTGATCCCCCGTTTCGCAAGCTCTTCTGCAGCTTGCTTGCAGAGCAGGACCATTCGGCTATGTGAGACGACAGTGACATGCTTGCCTTCGCGCACCACTTTTGCTTTCCCGAGGGGAATGAGGTATTCCTCTATGGGAATTTCCATTTTATCCCCATAAGAAAGCTCATTTTCTAAAAATAAGACGGGATTGTTATCGCGGATAGCCGTCTTAAGAAGCCCTTTAGCATCGTAAGGATTGCTCGGTGCGACGATGTGCAATCCGGGGAGATTGCCGTAGAGGGCTTCAATACAATGGGAGTGTTGCGATGAGACTTGCGCGGCGGCGCCATTGGGCCCGCGGAA